>JAQICB010000011.1 GCA_027858745.1 Bacteroidales bacterium | reverse complement strand
CCTTGAATTTTTGCTTACAGCTTTCTTCGTCCGGGTATTGTGTTATAAATTCTATTAGATTCATAATATATGTTTTTTTGCAAAGATAATAAAATTAGGTTAATATACGGATAATCATAAATATTAATTACAATTTGTCAATATTTATGTGTTTTTTATTTCAATCAATAACAATATAGACACAAAATCACATAAAATCAAACACAGACATAATTTCAAAAAAAAACACTTCACAAAAAACATAGCATATTTGACACATAAACAAAACCAATACAAAAACAAATAACAATTACATATTCACAATTCATGAATTGTTGATAAGTTCTTAATTTTTTCAAACCAATTTAGACTAAAAATGATTTGATTTTTGTAAATTCGCTTAATTAAAAAAAAATCATTTTAGATGATTGATGCACTATAATTCAGATGATTAAATACATAATTTCATGGACGAAAAAAAAATAATACCTAAAGACTATTCAGCAAACAGTATTCAAGTACTTGAAGGTCTTGAAGCTGTAAGAAAAAGACCGGCAATGTACATTGGTGATGTTGGAGAAAAAGGTCTCCACCATTTAGTATATGAAGTAGTAGATAACTCTATCGATGAAGCATTAGCAGGTCACTGTTCAGAGATACAGGTTTTTATTAATGAAGATAATTCTGTTACCGTTATTGATAATGGTCGTGGTATTCCGGTTGACTTTCATGAAAAAGAGCAACGTTCAGCATTAGAGGTTGTAATGACTGTTTTACATGCCGGTGGTAAATTCGACAAAGATAGTTATAAAGTATCAGGTGGTCTTCACGGTGTTGGCGTTTCGTGTGTAAATGCTCTTTCAAAAGACTGTGAAGTAACTGTTCACAGAGA
Organism: Bacteroidales bacterium; assembly: GCA_027858745.1. Taxonomy (GTDB): domain Bacteria; phylum Bacteroidota; class Bacteroidia; order Bacteroidales; family UBA1715; genus JAQICB01. Next base: position 13,083 of record JAQICB010000011.1, on the reverse strand, counting down.
CGGAAAAACATATAAACAAGCATATAAAATTGGTGTTCCACAAACCGAAGTATCGGAAGTTGGCACCACAGACATTACGGGAACTGCTGTTACATTTAAACCGGATGATAGTATTTTTCAAATCACGGAATATAAATTCAGTATTCTTGAGACACGCTTGCGTGAACTTGGATACCTAAATAAAGGTGTTCGCTTAACCATTACCGATAAACGAGAAAAAAATGATGATGGTGAATTCATTTCATCTTCTTTTTATACCGAAGAAGGTTTGAAAGAATTTGCTCGATACATGGACAAAACACGGGTAAGTCTTATTGAAGATGTATTGTATACCGACACCATTAAAAATGATATTCCGGTTGAAATTGCATTAAAATATAACACCTCATACAGTGAAAATGTTCACTCGTATGTAAATAATATTAACACCATAGAAGGTGGTACTCATTTAGTTGGATTCAGACGCGGATTAACTCGTACACTCAAACGATACGCTGAAGGATCGGGTGCAGTTGCAAAACAAAAAGTGGAAATAAATGGTGATGACTTCCGTGAAGGATTAACTGCAGTAATTTCCGTAAAAGTTGCAGAACCGCTATTTGAAGGTCAAACCAAAACAAAACTCGGAAACTCTGAAGTAAGTTTAGCAGTTGACCAAGCAATTAGCGAAATGCTCAAAATATATCTTGAAGAGCATCCGAAAGAAGCTAAAATAATTGTGCAAAAAGTGATTTTAGCAGCATCGGCACGTATTGCAGCACGAAATGCGAAAGAACGAATTCAACGAAAAAATGCTATGTCCGGTGGTGGTTTGCCGGGAAAACTTGCCGATTGCTCTGACCGAACTCCTGAAACCTGTGAATTATTTCTTGTCGAGGGTGACTCTGCAGGTGGTACCGCAAAACAAGGTCGAAACAGACATACGCAAGCTATTCTACCATTAAAAGGTAAAATATTAAATGTTGAAAAAGCAATGACTCACAAAATATTTGAAAGTGAGGAAATAAACAACATTTTTAAAGCTCTGGGTGTCACCATAGGTACCGAAGAAGACAGTAAAGCCATAAATCTCGAAAAATTACGCTATCATAAAATCATCATCATGTGTGATGCCGATATTGATGGAAGTCATATTGAAACATTGGTCATGACTTTATTTTATCGGTATATGAGAGATCTTATAAAACGTGGTCACTTGTACATTGCAACGCCTCCTTTTTACTTAATAAAAGCAAAAAAAGGAAAACAAGCACGCTATTGTTGGTCAGAAGAAGAACGAATACAAACCGTTAAAGAGTTTGGTGATGGAAAAGAAGGTGCAGTATCAATTCAACGCTACAAAGGTCTTGGTGAAATGAACGCTGATCAACTCTGGGATACAACTATGAATCCTGAACATAGAATTTTACGTCAAGTTTCTATTGAAAGTAGTGCTGAAGCTGATTCTATTTTCTCTATGCTTATGGGTGACGAAGTTGCTCCTCGAAGAGAATTTATTGAAGCTAATGCAAAATATGCAAAAATTGATGTATAACTTATTTTAATAAAAAAAACATTTTTATGTATGTACATAAGAATGTTTTTTTTAATATTGTAAAAATATCGAATAACTAACATTATAAATATCATGGAATTTATAGTTTCAACGTCTGACTTATTAAGTCAATTAAATATTGTAAAAAGTGTTATTAACTCTAAAAACACTCTTCCAATTCTTGATAATTTTTTATTCCAATTAAACGGAAAAACATTACAAATTACAGCTTCGGATCTCGAAACAACTCTTAATACCGAAATTGAAATTGAAAATGCAAAAGGTTCTGGAATTATTGCTATTGAAGCAAAGCGATTAACTGACTTATTAAAAGAGTTTACCGATCAACCACTTACATTTAAAATCAATACGGAAAACTTTCATATTGACATTCAATCAGCTAGTGGTAAATATGCTATTGTGGGGCAAAATGGCGACGAATTTCCGAAAATCCCGGAGATACAAGAGGAGAAAATAACCATTACTTTAGGTTCTGAGCTTGTTCAAAAAGCCATTAGCAGTACCATTTTTGCAACCGGTGACGACGAAATGCGTCCGGTGATGAATGGTATATTGGTAGAACTTACCGAAGAGTATTTCCGTATGGTAGCAACCGACTCTCACAAACTAGCCCGTTATACGCGTAATGATGTGAAAGCGAACAAAGACGCAACCTTTATATTACCGAAAAAAACGGCAACCATTCTTAAAAATACGCTTATTAAAGATGGAAACGATATTACAATTGAATTTGATTCTAAAAATGCGTTCTTCAAATTAACCGATTACAATATAGTTTGTCGGTTAATCGAAGGCAAATATCCTGCTTACAATGCAGTAATTCCAACGCAAAACACAAACAAATTGCTCGTAGACCGTATGGATTTATATAGCAAATTGAAAGTAGTATCAATTTTCGCAAATCCTGCAAGTAACTTAGCGAAACTCGAAATGGGTGGTGCTATGCTAAACATTTCTGCTCAAGATATTGATTTTTCGACCTCTGCTCAAGAACAACTTAATTGCAAATACGAAGGCGAAGCGATGTCTATTGGTTTTAAATCAAAATTTTTGCTGGAAATTCTTCAAAATATCGAATCGGTTGATGTGAACGTTGAACTCTCCGACCCTTCTCGTGCCGGACTTATTATTCCAATTGATAAAGATGACGAAAACGAAGATATCCTTATGTTATTAATGCCAATGATGATTTAATAATACATGTCTCTTTTCTTCACATAAAACAAAATAATATAAAGGGAAATTTTTTCCCTTTTTTTTTAACTACCAATTATGAAACTAAACATTACAAAACCAATTGTTTTTTTCGATCTCGAAACAACAGGAATTAATATCGTTACCGATAAAATTGTTGAAATTTCTCTTCTGAAAGTTTTCCCTGACGAACACGAAGAAAAAATAACATACCGTATTAATCCCGAAAGACCAATTCCACCAAAGTCTTCTGAAATACATAAAATTTATGACGAAGATGTGAAAAATGCACCAACCTTTAAAGAGGTTGGAAAAAAAATCGCCGCATTTATGAAAGATTGTGATTATGCAGGATATAATTCGAACAAATTCGACATTCCTCTTTTGGCAGAAGAATTTTATCATTCCGGCATAGAGTTCGATTGGTCAAAATCTCACTTTGTCGATGTACATGTCATGTTTCTCAAAAAAGAGCCGCGAACACTTTCTGCAGCATATAAATTCTACTGCAACAAAAATCTTGAAAATGCTCATAGTGCAGATGCCGACACCTATGCAACATATGAGATTTTGAAAGCACAATTAGATTATTATCCGGATGTTGAAAACAACATTTCTTTTATAAGCGAATTTACAGCTCACAACAAAAATGTTGATTTTGCCGGTAGAGTCATTTATGATGAACAAAAACAAGAGGTTTTTAATTTCGGAAAATATAAAGGCAAACCGGTTGAAGAGGTTTTTCAAAAAGACCCGAGTTATTATAATTGGATGATGAACGGTGATTTTCATTCGCATACAAAACAAATAATAACCAAAATTAAACTTCGAAACTTTAATAGCTAAGCATGAAAATTTTAGCTATTGAAACCCTTCTCGAAGAATACGAAAAGGATGCATCTTTTGCGTGTTATCCTGATTCTTCAGTTATTCGAAACAACGAACATTTCTATATTCCCAATTTCGACACGAATATTGAAGCATTTTGTGGCATCTATTTTAAAATCGGGAAAATTGGAAAATGTATTGAACCGGAATTTACTCCTCGATATACCACACATATAGGTGCGGCAATTAACTTTATAGCCATCAACACACTCACAGAATGCCTGGCAAAACAAAAACCCACAGACATAGCTCGAGGATTCGATAAATCACTTGCGATTAGCAACGAATTAATTGAATACAATGTAACTTCGCAAGAAGAAACAGTAATTACAATACGGCACAACACTATTAACTATTCATTCACAATAACAGAATCACTACAGAAAAAAATAACACTTTTTCTTTCTGAAATAAGCCATTATTACACGGTTAAAATTGGTGATTTGTTTTTTGTGCCGCTCATACAACTTCCGGACACAATGAAAAAAGACACTAATATTGCAATTGAAATTAATACCAAAACAATTCTTTTGTGTTCTGTTCTATAGATAATAATAGCATTGAATCACATCACATTCTGAATAATTATCAAGTAGTAATCCGAAATTGGACTTTAGAGAAGAAGACGATATAGGGTAACGTGCATAATATGTGTTATAGTACTATATATACCTCCATAATATATAAACAAGGATTTTTCCGTAATAACCCTAGCATGAAAATGTTAGGGTTTATTATTTATAACCTGAGTTCGTCGTAATTTTTCGAGTTCAGGTTTATAGACTTTTACAAATTCAGCAAGCCCTCCGGCAAATTCATATAAATATGTTTGCCTTCAAGATCAATGTTTTCTATAAAGTCGGGCGTAAAAGGAATTAATACTTCACGTTCGTTCTCATGCATAAAAACCGATAACACCGTATGCATAAAATAGTTTTGCACACTATCTACAACACCAACCAATTGAGCATGGTCGAAAACAGAGAATCCGATATAATTTTGCGACTCACTTTCAGCATCAACAGAAACCATATTGTTAGGCAAATATACTTCGGCATTCAAAAACTCAGAAGCACGAAGGACGGTATCAACACCCTCTATTTCAATAATATACTTCTGTTTTTTCTGTGAAGAGATAGAATAATAAAACGGAACTAACATACCGTCTCTTTCTATAAAAAAATGTGAAAAATCAGATAGTTGTATAGAAAAACAAGGAGAAAGTACAAAAATCAATTCCCCTTTGTTACCAAAAGTTTGAGTAATTGTACCAATAGAAACACAATCGGAAATGGGCGGCAAATTTTTCACACTATATATGTAAAAAAAAGGTGTTGTATATAAAAAACAACACCTTTAATAAATTATTTATGAATAAATATTATTCTTTTTTATCAGACTCTTCTTCAGCCGGTTTTTCTTCCTTCACTTCAGTTTCAGCTTTCACTTCTTCTTTAGCAGGTTTTTCCTCGGTTTTTGGCTCGTCTTTAGCTTCTTCTTCAGCTTTCGGTTCTTCTTTCACTTCTTCTTTAGCAGGTTTTTCTTCAGCTTTTGCTTCTTCTTTCACTTCCTCTTCTGCCGGTTTTTCCGCTTTCACTTCAGCTTCAGCTTTTGGTTCTTCTGCAGGCTCTTCAGTAGTCTCAGGATTTTTTTCCACCTCAGCAGCTTTCGAAGCAGCTTCAGCTTCAGCAGCTAATTCAGAATTTCGTTTAGCTATTTCTTCTTCACGTTTTTGATTAATTGCTTTTTCCTCTTCAAGACGTTTTGTAAGAGCAGCTTGTTTTTCCGTAGAAAGTTTTGATTGAACATCTTCATCCTTTTTACGTTTTTCTTCTACCCAAGCCTGAAATCTTTTTTCAACTTCTTCTTCACCAAAAGCACCTTTTTTAACACCTCCTAAAAGATGTTTCATATACAACACACCTTCGGTTTGAAGGATATTGCGTACTGTAGGTGTTGGTTCTGCACCAACTTGCAACCAATGTAAAGCACGCTCGAATTCTAAAACCGTTCTCTGCGTTGTTACCATAGGATTATACGTTCCTATTTTTTCAATATATTTACCATCACGTGGTGCTCTGCTATCAGCAGCTACAATGTGATAGAAAGGTCTCGCCTTCCGTCCGTGTCGTGTTAATCTAATTTTAACAGCCATTGTACTATTTCGTTTTAAAAATTAATAATAAGCCGCAAAATTACATTTTTTTTAGAAACTGACACATAAAAAACAATTATTTTACATTATTTATTTTTTAATCACATAGCTTTCATTATTTCACGAGAGTTTTTATTAATTTTGTAGTAATTAAACGGAGAGCTTATTATGCAAAAAAAAATACTCACATCTATTATAATTGTCTGCCTTCTCGGCATTGTACTTTTTATTTTTTTATTTCTCAAAAAAGAGTCACAAGTTTTTGATAAATCAATATACCAAGCGATACCAACAAATAGTGCATTGTTTTTTGAAATTAAAAATTACAAAACCTTTACATCAAACACACAGGTTCACAATGAAATATGGAATACATTGTCTGCATTTAATGTAATTTCACAATACAATTCTTTTATTGCAGACATAGACTCAACACTTTCTCGTAATCAAGATTTTGAAATACTTGCGGATAACAGCATAATAATCTCGGTTCAACAAATAGGCAAAAACAAATTAGAATTTCTTTTTCTAATACCAATTCAAAATGAAAAAGAAATAGATGTTGCTCATAAATTTATGCGTACAAAATATCATTCAGACAGTACAACAGAATTTGTGTACAACAACCTGTATCCTATTACGAGTTTTGTGTCACCAAAAACCAATACATCGAAAATATCATACGGAATCACAAAAGAAACACTTATAATCAGCGAATCGAGAATTTTGGTTGAAAATGCTATTAAAAGCATACATTCTGAACAAAATCTCACACAAGACTCTTTGTTTACCGAAGTTCAACGCACAGCAGGCGATAAAGTACCTGCAAACCTCTACGTTAATTTGCGACAAATATCAAATATTGGATATTTATATGCTCATCCAAAAATAAAGGGTACATTATTGCGTAATCCAAAATTCGGTTCATGGTGTGAGTTTGACATTAATATGTATCCAAATTATGTGCTTTTAAACGGTTTTACCTCTATTACTGACAATTCCGATTATTTCAGTATTTTTCAAAATCAAACTCCGGTTTCATTCGAAATTCAGGAAATAATGCCGGCAGGTACATCTATGTTTTTATCGCTTGGCATACAAAACAAACATTCGTTTCAACAACAATACGAACAATATTTACATAACACATTGGCTCACCAACAATATGCTTCAAAAATTGCCGAAACAAATAAGACTTTATCATCTTCTGATTCTCCGCCAATCGATATTAAAAAAACGATATACTCTCTGCTTGATGATGAAATTGCAATGGTATATGGCTATGTGAATTCGCTTGATATTTACGAAAATACATTTGCTATTCTTAAAGTATCGAATCAGTCGATAGCTCGAGAAAAATTACTCGGAATAATTGATACCTATGCCCACAAACACAACAAAAAGATACAAGAATTCACCTCTACCTACAAGATTGATGATAACATTCAATATACAATATACCAATTTCCTGTTCGCAATCTTCCGGAAAAATTATGGGGAACTGCCTTTTCACACACCTCGGCAGAATACCTTTGCTTTATAGAAAACTATGTAGTGTTTGGAAATAGTGTATCCGCTTTATCAAAATTTATTCACGCATATGAACTAAAAAAGACCCTCAATAACGACCGGAACTTTGCAGAATTCTCTGAAAAACTCCTCACAAATTATTCCTGGTATTTTTATTCGAACATAAGTAAATCGTATGAAATATACCCCGAATATGTAGATGCTAAAACAACAAAAGTGTTACAAAATAATGCAAAAAAACTACAAAAATTTGAAGGCTTTGCATTTCAGGTTGCGGCAGAACACAAAACACTCTATAACAACGTTCTCATCAATTATAATCCCGGTTCAAAAGACGGACCACGCACTATCTGGGAAAGTTATTTAGACACCATTGTTATTACCAAACCAAAAATTATAGAAAATTTCCATACCGGCAAAAAGAATATTATTGTTCAAGACGCACACAACAACCTCTATTTTATTAATAGTCTCGGCGTAATTCAATGGAAAAAACAACTGAAAGAACCTATTATAAGTGAAATTCATGAAATTGATTTTTACAAAAACAATAAAATTCAATATCTATTCAATACTCAAAATTACCTTTATATAATAGACCGTATTGGTAATTTTGTGGAGCGGTATCCTATCAAATTAGAATCTGAAGCCAGTGCCGGTTTATCTGTTTTTGATTATGACAAATCACGTGATTATCGAATATGTATACCGGCTAAAAATAAAAAAATATATCTACTCTCCATTGATGGCAACACCCTCAAAGGATGGGATTTTGGAAGAACCGAAACCATTGTTTCCAATCCGGTACAACATTTTAGAATTGGCACCAAAGACTATATTGTATGCAGCGATGAAAACAATATATACATTCTTAACCGGCGTGGAGAAACACGAATTCCGGTCACAAAACTTATTAATAAATCAAAAAACAATAACTTTATTTACGAACCGGCTCATGGCAATACCCCACACAGATTGATTACTACCGCAAAAGACGGAACAATTATTTCGGTAAATTTTAAAGGGAAAATTACAAAAAAAACAATCCTGTCCTGCTCCGAAAATCACTTCTTTGAATATCGAGACATGAACAAAGACGGAATTCCTGATTATATATTTTTAGATAAAGATGAACTACAGGTATACTCACAAAATGGTTCAAAATTATTTTCATATAGTTTCGATGCCGATATTACTCACCCATTATCCATTTATTATTTTGGAAACAAAAACTATAAAATTGGGGTGGTTGATTCAAAGAATTCGAAAATTTATTTAATAAACGGAAACGGCTCATTACACAAAGGGTTTCCATTAAAAGGAAAAACATTATTTAGTATTGGATTTTTATATAAAAACACACAAACCTTTAATTTGATAATTGGCGGAGATAATTATTTCTTATACAATTATGAGGTTAAATAAATAAATATATATATTTGTAAATCAAATTTATATTATTTTCGTACATGAAATATAATAATCAATAACCTCTTGTCATGAGAAAAATAAATAAAACTCTTTTAATTATAGTATGCGGAGCATTTTGTATAAGCATTTTTTCATGCGTAAAAGACAAATTTGATCTCAAAGAGAAATTCTCGGACGAATTTACCTGGAATCCGGAAATGGCTCTCCCTGTTGCATATGGAAACCTTACACTTGCTGATTTAGTCAAAGAAAAAGAAGACACTATTCAATACATTAGCGAAACCGATTTAGGGTATGGTGCTGTTGATGAAGATTTGGTAATTCAACTTCGATACGGAATAGACACCGGACAAACAATTCACATTATGCGTCTCCCAATTATGGAACCATATGACACCACTTTATATCTCGACCCAATAGAATTAGATGATGTGTCTTATCCCGTTTCTATTAGCATGAATAGTCTTATTCAAGACAATTTTTCTGCAATTGATTACACACAATATCAAACATACGAAGCAACCGCACCAACTGATGTTGCCGAACACACAGCAATAACAAACACAACATACTCTGAAGCTCTTCCCCTACCGGTAATAGAATATGCTGTATTTACTGAAGGAAACATGGAGGTAATTGCTACAAACAACTTTGAAGTTCCTATAATGTACGAATTAGTTGTCTATACCGACTCTGCCGGAATGGATATTGAAGTTGGTTCCTTTGATTTCAGCAACAGCGGCACCAACTGGATAGCTCCGGGAGGAACAGCTACACGTTCAATTTTGTTTGACACAACCTACTTTAGCTCTATTCTTAAATATGAATACCGAAATGTTCGATTGGGTGCGGAAACGGCGGTAAGTATAGATTTAAGTGATAATCTAAACCATCAAGTAAATGTTACCGACATTGTAGCCAGCGAAGGACGAGCGTTAATACCGGAACAAACCATTAAAATGGATTCTCTTATTTATGTAACTATTCGTGATGCCGATGCCTCAAAAAAATTATATAGAGTTCTTATTGAACAAGGTTTGATACAATATCGAATTATCTCCTCAATTGATGCAGCGACTCATTTTATTGCCGATTTCCCATCAATGAACGAAAATGGAAATCCGGTAACAAAAGAAGCTATTTTAAACAGCAGTACACCTATTCACGAAGCTGCTTGGGATTTAGCCGATCATGAAGTAGACCTTACAAGTAATCCGGAACAAGCATACAACTCTATGCCTATAAAATTAGGATATCGAGTAAATACCGAAACCCAAATGATGACTTTCGGACCAGAACAAAATATTAATATTGAATTTTCAAATCCGGACAGTATTTCCTTTGCATATATAGAAGGTAATATGGGGAAAGAAACGGAAGATATTTTTAAAGACACATTATCATTTGATATTGAGCAATTTATATCGAATTTCCTTTCGGGAGAAATAACTTTTTACGACCCAAAATTACGAATAGTCTACACCAATCCATTTGGTATTCCGGGACAACTAAAATTAAACTTACAAGGGCAAAATACCGATGGAGACATTGTAGACGTGTTTGAAAATCATGCAGACACATTCGATATTCTTGCCCCGACATGTGCAGAAGTACAAACAGGACAACGATTTATATCAACAATTGAATTAAATAAAAACACCTCAAACATTGTTGATTTCATAAAAATTCTTCCGTCAAGTATTATTTATTCGGGAGAATACAAGCTAAACCATAATGCCGTTGATGAAAACAGTATTTTTAACTGCGTTTCGAACCAAGGAGAAGCAAAGTTGGAAGTTGAAGCTGAATTACCAATGAAACTTTCAATTAAAAATTTAGTTCTCCAACAAGAAGTAGTTCTTTCAGAAATTAACAACATTGAAAACATAGACCAAATTGAAAGTTTACGAGTATATTTCTATACCGAAAATATGTTTCCGCTGGATGTTCACCTCCGCGTAAGTATGCTTGACACAACACGTGAAGAATCTCAACAAAACCTCGGAGAATTATCAATGTATCTACTCAAATCGGCACATACTCAAAATGGTAAAGTTGCACGAGACGGTAGCGTTATAAAACACACCGAAGAACTCGTGTTAGATGCTGCTCATGACACACGACTATCAAAACTGATAGAAGCAAATAAATTATTATTAGAAGTATTTTTAGAAACAGACCAAGAAGGCGATATTCCAGTCATTTTTTACACCTATTACGGACTCAAATTCCGTATGGCAATTGATGGTAAATTCACCTATTCGGGAAGGTTTTCAGATTTTTAACAGACATATATGAATCGTTTATTAGTTTTACTCTCTATATTATTGGTTTCGACGGTTGTTGCATTCTCACAAATAAACAATACGCTTTATTTTATGCATGAACTTCCTCAGGCTCATGCGGTAAATCCGGCTCAAGTTCCCAACTGCAAATTTTTTCTGGGAGGATTGCTTGTGCCTGTTGTGGGACAATTACCGCCACCTGTAACATTTGCGGTAAATTTACCTTTAGACTACAACGATGTGTTATTTAAAGGACGCTGGGAATATAAAGATTCTATAATCACACCTCTCCATCCAAATGCAAATTTAGACGAGTTCTTAGATAAATTAAAAAAAGTTAATTACACAACAATAAACTTTAATCTTAACCTTCTCTATTTTGGATTCAAACAAGGGGAAAAGAATTTTTGGTCATTTGATATTACCGAAAAAGCATTTTTTCATTTTGGTATCCCCAAAAACCTGATTACATTTCCAATTCTTGGAAACGGAGAGGTTCGCGAAGCCTCATTTTCTGGTTTTCATATGAATATGTTTTATTACCGTCAGGTTGCAATAGGTTTCAAACGAGATATAACCAGATATTTTCATGTAGGCGGGAAAATAAAATTTTTAACCGGGGTTGCAAATTTTTATACCTCCTCTGCAAAACTCACCTTGTATACCGAAGACGAAACGAACATACTCACAAGTACATCAAACTATGTGGTTAACACGAATGCACCTGTTGACATTACACTCAATGACGACGGGTTTGTTGATAATGTTGATTTTATAGATTTCAGCTCATCTTCAACTGCTGAACTTATTAAAGATTATGCCTTATTTACCGGCAACAGAGGAATAGCTATTGATGCAGGTTTTTCAAAAGAATGGAATAGTGAACTCACCTATTTTGCCAACATCGAAGATTTCGGATACATTAAATGGAACACCAATGTTCATAACTTCAGTTTAATTGGAGATGAGTCAAACAGCGGTGGTTTGCGATTTGAGGGTGTTGAAATGAATGATTTAAATTTTTCTGATTTAGAACTTTTGGCTCTCGACAGTCTCCTTAATTCATTTGATTTTGAATACTCTGAAAAATCATATACAACCTGGCTCCCATGGAAAGTATATGCAGGTGCTCAATATAAATTCACTAAAAAATTTCATATTGGTGCAGTCGGTCGTTTAGAAAAATTACCATACCGACTCAGACCATCTCTTACAGGAACAGTAAACTTCAATCCGGGTAAAATTAGTCATTTCACATTGAGCTACTCAATTATTAATGGAAACTATAATAATCTTGGATTCGGATATGCTATTCACCTCGGACCGTTTCAGTGGTTTATGGTTACCGACAATATTATTGGTATTGGTTTATTTCCTGATAATAGTCGTTCAGCATCAATACAAATGGGAGCAAACTTTGTGTTAGGATATAAAGGAGAAAATTCCAAACAACAACGAAACATGCCTTTATTTAACCAAAAGCCTTCAAAAAATAAAAAATCTAAGTTAGGTTCCTTTGGCAGGAAACGAAAAGAAAAAGCAGTAAGTGCACCTCAAAATTAATATCTCATATCTATTTTCTCTCGCTGGCGACAACTCCTGTCACGTGGCTTTATGAGCAAAAATCAGTGATATCTTCGCTCCTACAAGTTTAGCGGAGCGTAACGAGTGAAGCATATCCATTTATGTGAAACCTGAGTTCGACGTAATTTTTTGAGTTCAATTTAGCTCCGCTGAGCTCGTCCTTTGTCCTCGGTTGATATAAAAAGCTGTTTATCAAGGCAAATTATTGAATAATAGCGAGCTCTTGTGAAATAATTTAACGCAGAAAAACTTTTTTTTATGCAAAGCGGTCTTTTTCTCGTAAGTACATTACTTAGCAGATTCCTCTATGGAAGAGAATCATTTAACCGTATACAATAATAGTCGGCTTAATAGACAAAAAGTAGGCTAATAATCTCCATAACACTTATTATCATTAGCTTTGGAGCAAATAAAAGCTTATGAATAAAAAAAGTGTATAAATTGTAACGGAATAAATACAA
>JAQICB010000007.1 GCA_027858745.1 Bacteroidales bacterium | reverse complement strand
AGGAAAACATTGAGTATGCTGCTAACGGCAATGGTGCCGGACTTTATTTCCAGAATTCATACAACAATCACCGTTGGTTTGGCGGATTGTCCACACTAAAGAAATCGGTTGGTAATTTTAATTACCTGGCCGGTGTTGATCTACGTTATTACTACGGTGAACACTGGCAACAAGCTGATGATTTGTTTGGTGCCGACTTTGTTTATGATAAAGGAAATAATGATGCGGTTAATTTCTATAACCGACCTGTACGTGAAGGCGGTAAGATAAATTATCATAACGATGGTGAAGTGATGTGGGAAGGTTTATTTTTACAAGCTGAATACAACAATGATAAACTTTCGGCATTTGCTTCTGCTACTTTATCAAACCGCTCATATCGCCGTTATGATTTTGCACAATATTTTTCCGATGATTTTAAAAATGAACTTGAAAATAGTCCGGAATTAGTTGATGAGTGGGAGAATAAACACAGAGACTATATGGATGGTTATAATTCGGCATTTGAAACTAAAGCTTATACTATTGATCAGGTAACCGAGTGGCGTAATTTTATTGGTGTATCGGCAAAAGCAGGTGCGAACTATAACATCGATGATCACCATAATGTATTCGCAAACGGTGGTTACATGCAACGTCAACCAAATTTTAGTACAGTATTTCAAAATTATCAAAACTTAATTAACCAAAGTGCAGTTAACGAAAAGGTAATAAGTGCAGAGATTGGTTATGGATACCGGAGCAGTAATTTTACTGCTAACCTTAATGCTTATTATACCATTTGGAATGATAAAACAACTTCTGGTACAGTTATTGACAGAACTGCAACAACACCTAATGAATACCTAATATTTAACATTGAGGGTGTAAATGCACGGCACATGGGCGTTGAACTTGACTATGTATATGAACCTGTTGATGGTTTAAATATAAATGGTATGATTTCAATAGGAGATTGGATTTGGAACAATAATGTTGATACACTTAACATTTTTAAAGATCAGGTGTTGGTTGATACCTACGATGCATTATACCTTGAAGGCACACATGTTGCTGATGCAGCACAAACAACAGCATCAATTGGTGTAAATTATAAGATTTTACCCGATTTGAAAGTTGGGGCTGATGTATATTATTTTGATAGGTTATATGCTGATTTCGATGTTGAATCGAGGGTTAATCCTCAAAGTGAAGGAATAGATGCAGAGCGTATTCCAGCTTATGCTTTAATGGACATGAACATGTATTATAATTTTGATTTTGGTCCTTTTAAAGCTTCATTGTATGGTAATATTAACAATGTTCTTAACACAATTTATGTTGCTGATGCTGTTGAAGGCCGGGGGTACTATTTTGGCTATGGCCGTACCGTATCAATTGGAATGAAAATCAGGTATTAATTGTTAAAATCGTTCTAAAAAATTATTATTATGAGATATCTAAAATATATAACACTGGCATTGATTGTTGCCTTTACATCGTGTGAATTCACCGATCCTTTAAATGATGATTTAGAGGAAATAGGTAATGAAGTAAATGTTGAGATCAATTATACGTTAAGCGATGATGATTATTCTACATTATATGATCACATATTGTATCGTGATTCGAGTGATGCTGCGAATGCCGAATTCATTTTAGCAAATAAATATTTTACAGATGATATACCAGCAACCAATTATATACCAATAATTCTTGATGTAATCAGGCCTAACCTTGCCGGGGCAAAAGCAAATGTTACTTTTAATTATAATGGTGAAGCGACTAAAGAACTCACTAAAATTGCGAATGCCGATTCTTATACAATTACGCATAGCAATTATGAGCAGATTGATTCAACCCTGGGTTTTATAAATTATTTTGCTCCACCTTATATCCCGGCAGATTATATCCCGAATATTTTAAAGCACAACGTGAAATATGAGGGAACAAATGATACCGTGGTTGTAGAATATCTTTATTCAGATAATGCTGTAAAAGTTGATTTCAATAAAAAAATAAATGCTGAATTGTCTGAATCGTTTGAAAATGGAGACTTAGGATTATTCTCAAGTGTTAATACAAAAGGGAGTCAATCTTGGAGTTATGTACCTAAAGATAATGGTGCTGTATCTATTAGCGGTTATGATGACGTTTATTATGATAACGAAGACTGGTTGGTTTCTCCTGTCATTGATCTTGCCAGTGTGACAAATACATACCTCAGGATCAGACATAATGTACGCTATTATGAAAGTGGATCTTTATTATTGTTAGTTACTACCGATACAAATAGTGATGTGTCAGAAGCTCAATGGTCAGAATATCAAATCGACAATCCTGAAACAGAAATTAACGAATATGTATATTCTGAACTATTTAATTTAAGTGCTTATGATGAAAGTAAAATAAGGGTTGCCTTAAAATATACTTCAAGTGTTGCCTCGTCGGTAGCTCCGGAATGGTCAGTCAGCGAAATTAAAGTAGGAAATTATGGCTACAGCATCATTGGCGGGGGAGATAATTACCTTGTACAGCAGTATTACCAATTTGATTCAATAGATGCTTTGTGGACACCAATTGATAATATTTACAGACTTAACCAAAGTGACTTTTCAAGTTTAGATTTGAATACAACAGCATTCTCAGAATCAATGCCAGCAAAGGATTATTTACCTGAGTTGGCTAACAATCTTTATCCAAATGCTGCTGCTGAAGGTGTTGTTTATTTTGTTTATAACTACGAAGCAGAAAGTACTGTTACAATAGCCGATAAACTTACCAAAACTGAAACTGGTTGGCTCTCTGCATATTCTTATGTTCAGGAAGCTATAGAACCGTACAGAAATACTGATAATATATGGCGTTTCGATCCTAGCGAAATCATTGAAATGACCGCTGATGATTATCAGATTGTCATCGATTATGTAAATAGTGTACCGGAATACGCCGAGCATAATTCATCAACTTATAGTAATTCAGAATACTATTTTGGTGCATCTGCATATTATGGGAACTTTGATATCCGTAGTGGAAGTTTTTACGAACCGGTATTGGATACATGGCAGAATGCAGTTATAACAGCCTTACTAGAAGGTTTTTTACCAAATAAATATCCAAATGCTACCCAATATGTTAATGGTGTAGAAGTATTTTATTATATAACTTTTCAAACATACAGTGGTTCAAGCCAAAATTACACTTGCACATTTGGGGTTAGTAAAGACGCTCCAAACCCTGAATTTTATTTAGTTGATGGACCAACAGAAGCAGAATAATAACTCAACAGTTGCTTGGGTATAATAACCCAGGCAACTTTATAAAAAATAAAATTAGTACAAACAATAAACACTATGAGTATGAAAAGATTATTTACTTTTTTTGCAATATTTGTTGCAACAATTCTAACTGTATCGGCACAGGTCAATGAAGATTTTGCAACGGTTACAGCAGGAGATAAAATTGAACTGGATGGATGGATAAATCATTTAGAGGCTGGATCTGTTCCTGTTGAAGGTAGTGAATATAACGACGAGTTATTTGCTTATTTCAACCCTTATAATTCAGGTGATGATTCAAATATTATGTGGTTTATCACACCAGGGGTAGATCTTAATGAATTTGAGAACGATTCAGTTAAGTTTGATCTCGCTTACGGTTATTTTGCCCAAGCAGAACCATTAGCTATTAAATATTCCTTGGATTATGATAGTGAAAATGGAATATCATCAGCTACCTGGGTTGATATAACCGACCAATGTAATATTCCAACAGAGGATGATATTGCAGGAACTTTTACACCGTTTTTGCACACTTCTCTTAATATAGATGATCTTGAAGGAACTATTTATATAGCTTTTGTATATACCGGAAGTGGTAATAATAGTGAAACTACAGCTGTTGAGCTGGATAATGTTATTGTTGGCAACCCTAAGCCACAAAGTCGTATTACAGGATTTTCGGTATCTCAGCAGTTGTTATCTTCTGAAATTGATTTAGAAAATACAGCCGTTTCTTTAACAGTTTACTCTGGGACTGATGTAACTTCTTTAACACCTGAAATTGAACTTTCAGAAGGTGCTTCAATTTCACCTGCTATTGGTAGTGCTCAGGATTTTTCAAGCCCTTTTACTTACACGGTTACATCA
>JAQICB010000090.1 GCA_027858745.1 Bacteroidales bacterium | reverse complement strand
TTCACAATAGCTCGCTATTATTCAATAATTTGCCTTGATAAACTGCTTTTTATATCAACCGAGGACAAAGGACGAGCTCAGCGGAGCTAATCTGAACTCGAAAAATTACGTCGAACTCAGGTGTTTAATAAATTCAATTATTTTTTCACGCGAGAGGGGTTCTTTTGAATAAAATCTTTCCAGGAATGTGCACCCCCGCCCACTTGTGAAAATATCGGATTTGAAATTTGATAATAATGACAGACCGCGACAGCGAGAGCATCGGTAGCATCGAGAAATTCCGGTTTTTCATCAGTATCCAACAATTTTGCAAGCATACTCGCCACTTGTTCTTTCGATGCCGTTCCCGTTCCGGTAAGAGCCATTTTAATTTTTCGCGGAGCATATTCGGCAATAGGAATTTCATGCATCAAGCCAGCTGCCATAGCAACGCCCTGAGCTCGTCCGAGCTTCAGCATAGACTGTACATTTTTCCCGTAAAAAGGAGCTTCGAGAGCCATTTCATCGGGACAAAACTCTTCGATAAGCCCATGTATACGAGAATATATTTTTTGTAATTTAAGATAATGATCTTTGAATTTTGTAAGATTAATAACCCCTAAGGTAATTACCGTCATCTTTTTTCCACTGACTTTTATAAGTCCGTATCCTAAAACTGTTGTACCGGGGTCTATTCCTAAAATTATTTTTTCCACATATCTGTTTTTACACTATCAAAAGTACAAGTATTTGAAGAGAAAAAAAAATGATTTCTTGATAGCTTGTGATTTGGTATTTCACCGGCAAGTATTTTGAAAAAAAAAGCCCTCACAAAAAATTGTGAAGGCTTTACATATATAAAATACTAAAAAAAATTATTTATCCTTTTTGCACATTTCCCATGTTGTGTTTCTCATATCTTTCGATTTCAAAAACTCAGCATGCATATTATACGCTGATGCTAATGTATGAGGAGTGTGCTGTTTTTTACCACATAAAGTAATATATTCACGTAATATATCTTTATAATCAGGATGCACACAATTCTCAATAATTGCTTCTGCACGTTGGTTTGGAGATTTTCCGCGTAAATCGGCAATACCTTGTTCGGTAATCACAACTTTCACACTATGTTCTGAATGATCGAGGTGAGAAACCAGCGGCACAATTGTACTTATAGCACCATCCTTAGCTATTGACGGACAGGTAAAAATTGACATAAAACTATTTCGGGTAAAATCACCCGAACCACCAATACCGTTCATCATAGTTGTACCCATAACGTGTGTAGAATTCACATTGCCGAATAAGTCGACTTCAATTGCCGTGTTTATAGAAATAAGACCTAAACGACGCACTACTTCCGGATTATTCGAAAGTTCTTGCGGACGAAGAACCATACGTGGTTTAAAGAAATATAAATCTTTATAAATTGATTGTAAAACTTCCGGAGAAACGGTTAATGAGCAACCACTTACAAATGTAATTTTCTCATTTCGCATCAGTTCAATAACTGCATCCTGAATAACTTCGGTATACATAGTAAATGGTGGAATATCATCATTTGAACCAAGTGCACCGAGCACCGCATTTGCAATATTTCCTACACCCGATTGAATTGGAAGAAATTCAGGAGGAATAACCCCATTTTTAATCTGGCTTGCAAGGAATTTTGCAACATTTTCGCCAATTTTTGACGTTACCTCATCAAGTGGAGCGAAGCCACCAACCTCATCAGGGCGGTTCGTTTTCACCACACCCACAATTTTTGCAGGGTCAATTTTCACTACCGGACCACCACATCTGTCATCTACAGAAAAAACAGGAACTTCGCGACGATGAGGAGGATCTTGCAATTCATAAATATCATGTAAACCTTTAATATCTTTCGGGTGATTTTCGTTTAATTCGATAATTACTTTTTTGGCTAAACGTGCAGCAGTAGGTGAAATCCCTACCGCAGACGTTACCACAATTTCTCCTGACTCAGTAACATCAGCAGCTTCAATAATTGCAACATCAACTTCACCTAAAAATTTATACCGCATTTCTTGTGCTATTTGCGAAAGGTGCATGTCATAATATTCAGTTTGCCCACAGTTAATAAGAGCTTTTAAATCTTTATTTGACTGATATGGCGTGCGGAATTTTATTGCATTCGCACGTGCAAGTTCTCCATCCAAAGAATCACCGGTAGATGCACCGGTAAACATACCAATTTTGAACTCTCTTCCTTGTTCATGCTCTTTTCGTGCACGTGCAGCCAAAGCTGTTGGAACTGCTTTTGGCGAACCTGCCGGAGTAAACCCGCTAAACGCCACATTATCATCATGATTAATAAATTGAGCTGCCTCTTCGGCCGTAATAAATTGTAACCCCATTCGAATATCTAATTTTATATTTAATATTAATTATTTCTTTTTTTTATTGCTAATCGCATTCATAGTAATATCTATAATCACCAGCTAAAGTATCTGAAACTGCAAGCATATCATCTATCTCTGAACCGCAATATTCTTTGGCATTATTTCCTCTTGTGATGTCTCCCGTTTCCAAATCCTCTTCCACACTATAGCAATATGCACATTCATCAATAGGTTCCACACAAGAAAACAAGATAAAAAAGGAGGCAATAAATAGATAAAACTTCTTCATACAAAAAGACTATTAATCTGAATTCGACGTGATTTTTCGAGTTCATATTGATATAAAAAGCTGTTTATCAAGGCAAATTATTGAATAATAGCGAGCTATTGTGAAATAATTTAACGCAGAAAAACTGTTTTTTATGCAAAGCATATTTTTCCCGCTTATAAACAGCCATCTTCAGCTCAAAAATAATTTATAATAAGCCGTATTATTTCATTATTTTTGATTGTACCTCACTATTTATAAGCGTTCTGAACCTAAAAAATTATATCGAATTCAGGTTATTACTAAAACAAATTCAATCGCTTACAAAAATACATTTTTATCAGAAATATTATACTATTTTGACACATTTAAATGGGTAAAAAATTTCGATTTATTGGATTGTGATGGTTCAATTTGAATAAACACATATGCCGACGTATCCGACACAAAAATTGTATCGTGCATGAGTACCGAATCTGAAATGCGGACAGAAACCGGAATACGTTCGTGAGCATCTAAGTCAATGGTTTTTTGAAACACGCCCGGTTGCAAAATATCATGATATACCGAATCCTGATAAAAATCGAGAGAGTACGCAACAGTAAAATCGGGTATCTGATTATCCACTGTCACCAAAACGGTAACTTTTTGAGAATCATACGCCGACTTCATATACACTTGAAAAACCAAAGCACCTGCCATTACAGTTGCCAAAAAACCGACCGCAATGACAATAAGATTTCGGTTTGTTTGATTTCGTTTTGAATGTTTCCTGAATTCCATATATTCAATTATTTAAATTTGCAGAGGTTTTATTTCTCCAGCATACGGTTTATCTCTTGTGAAACCTCATCCATAAGCCAACGAGGTGTTGATGTTGCACCACAAATACCGATAGTTTGATGTGCAGAAAAAGGAATATCTTTTACCTTATGAACATTCGACACAAAAAAACTATCTTTATTTTCCTCGGTACAATACGAATAGAGCACCTTCCCATTCGAACTTTTTTCACCGCTTACAAACACAATAATATCATATTTGCGAGCGAATTCGCGAATTTCTTGCTCTCTATTCGAAACCTGTCGACAGATAGTATCAAAAACTTTTAAATCGGTAGCTTGTTCTTTAATTTTTTCGGCTAAGAATTTAAACTGAGATAAATTTTTAGTTGTCTGCGAATACAAAGAAATTGGTCGTGAAAAATCAATTTTTGCTAAATCATCTTCCTTATTTATTACAATCGCAGTATTATTCGTTTGTCCCAACAAACCGACCACTTCGGCATGACCATGGGTGCCAAAAATAATAATTTGACGTTTTTCTTTTTCAAAACCCTTGTGAATTTTCTTTTGCAACTGCAATACAACCGGACAAGTAGCATCGATAATGGTTATATTGTTTTTTCGAGCATGTTCATATACAGCCGGGGGTTCACCATGAGCACGCAAAAGCACGGTACAGTCGGAAAGCGAAAAATACCGAACATAATCGATTGTTTGTAAGCCTTTTTTTTGGAGACGCTCAACTTCTGCTCCGTTATGCACAATATCGCCCAAGCAGTATAAGGAACCAAAGTCTTCGAGTGTTTTTTCGGCTTTTTTAATTGCGTTTACAACACCAAAACAAAAACCCGAACTCGCATCTATATCTATTATATTTTTATTCTTTGGAGAATCCATTCCATTTGTTCTTTTCTCGTCATTGCACTATTATCCAACACAATTGCATCATCAGCCTGTCGCAAAGGACTTTCTTTGCGGGTAGAATCGATAAAATCGCGTTTTTCTATATTTGCAGAAATTTCTTCGAAAGAAACCTGTTCTCCTTTGGCAATTAATTCGTTGTACCGCCTTTGTGCGCGAACCTCAACCGATGCCGTTACAAAAAACTTATAATCAGCATGCGGAAACACTACGGTTCCAATATCTCGTCCGTCCATTACCATATTGTTCTTTGCAGCATACTCTCGCTGCATTTCCACTAATTTTTGACGCACAAAATCGAGAGTACTTACCACACTCACCTGATTAGAAACTTCTATTCCACGAATTTCTTTTTCAACACATACACCATTTAAATACGTTTTTTGTTCAGAAAATTCGGAATTTTCTACCTGTTGAAACGATATAGAAATCTGAGACATATGGTGTCGCAAGTCTTCTTCCTGCACCTGATTAGTATCAATTAAATTGTGCTGAATGCAATACAAAGTAACAGCTCGGTACATTGCTCCGGTATCAACGTATAGAAAATCTAATTCTTTTGCAAGTGTTTTTGCTATGGTGCTTTTTCCACAGGAAGAATGTCCGTCAATTGCAATTATCATAGTTATTTTTTTATCGTATTATACACATTTTCAATATTGGTAGTGCAGGTGAAATAATGCGTAGCTCCTGCTACATGCTGTTTTGACAAGCCATACGAAACTGAAAAATATGACAGATTCATACTCATACCGAATCCGAATCCGACGCCATTATTGCTGGCACCGGAGGTCATTTCATACGCTTTTCTAAAATTGTAGCCGACATGTGCATTCAATGATTTGAACAATAATAAATCGGCACCAAGATGCATATGGTTTAAAAAATTACGCGAAAAAGTATCAAATTTTGTAGGCCCTTGATCTTCCTGATTAATAAGCGTATTTCCATCTTCCAAAACTCGATCGTACGACAAATCAAAATCATGCAAGCCTTGGTATGTAAAAGTAAACCGAAACGGAGCATGAGCAAGTTTTTTACTCACCCCCACATCAACACTAAAGGGTACTGGCTCGCGAGACGAGTGCTCGGTATATTGAGTAATTTGAAAACCGGCATTCTTGACAATAAAACTTGCCGTCAATTCATGTTCTTTATCTTTATAGCTAACCGCAAAATCGTTAAGAATCCCAATCGAAGAATAAGATTCCAAAAAAGAAAAAACAGGTTTAAACGAGTATCCGGCAAAAATACGCGGATAAATTTCATACGAAGCCCCAACAATCAGTTCATATTCCGAGGCAAAAAAAGTTCCTTCTGAAATACCCGATTCACTATACGCAGCAAATTTTCCATAATTAAGAAACTGCATTCCCACAAAAGAGTGAATATCTGAAAAGGTATGAGCATATGAAAAAGCTCCCACTCCCATTTCTGTCTGCAAAACATGCAAACTCCCCCAACTTGCCGAGAATTTGCCGGAATACGTGCTATCTAAAATCGCCGGATTTTTCAATGCAAACGAAACATCGCCATTATCAATAGAAATAATACCTCCTCCCAAAGCATGCTCATGTGCAGACGAAGATGTGTTTACAAAATCATAAACCGTAGAGCCACCCAACTGTGCAAACACAATAATCGGGGAACAAAAAATTAAAACTAAAATATATCGAAACATAGCCATCTTTCTATACAACAAAGTAACGGTTTTTTTTAGAATTCTGTATATGTCATTTTAATAATCAGTAATAAAAACGCTTTTTTTAGATAATAAACACTATTTTTGTATATTAAAAAATTGAATAGTATGGAAGTTGTTATCGAAATATTACAAATCACAATCCCCGGCTTAATCGTGTTTTTCACTGCATATTACATGATTAAAACCTTTATGCAAAACGAACGAAAAAAGCAAGAATTGGAGCTCCGTTCCAATATAATAAAAGAGACGACCCCAATAAAAATTCAAGCATACGAACGCCTCGTTTTGTTTTTAGAACGCATAAATCCTGAGTCACTTTTACCACGAACACAATCACCGTCTATGAGTTCGGGACAATTGCATGCTGATTTACTGGCAACTGTACGTGCAGAATTTGAGCACAATTTATCGCAACAAATATATGTATCGTCGCAAACATGGGGTGCCATCAAGCAAACGAAAGAACATATTATAAAAATCATAAACACCGAAGCTTCGAATATTGACCCGAAACGACCAGCGTCCGAATTAAGTGAAGCGATTTTACGTTCGATAATGAAATTTGAACACAACCCGATTATAATTACCATTGAAATATTAAAAAACGAAGCAAGTAATTTTATATAAACTAGTTTCAATATTTTTTCACTTTCACATAAAGAACCTTTTCAGTTGTGAACATTCAAGAACTTGCTACATTATTTAACTCGCATTCCGGTATACAAAAAACGCGGGAAACTCTTTCAAAAAAACCTTCATCACACACTCTTTTTCAAGGTTTACACGGTTCCGAAATATCATTCCTTACCGGAAATATATTTCCCGATACTCAAAATATTCTTTTTATCACATCAAATGCCGAAGATGCGGCATACTTTTACAGTGACCTGACCAGTATAATCGGTGCAAAAAAACTCATTTTTTTTCCTTCATCGTATAAGCATTCGATACTTCATAATCAACCCGACCGAACCAATCAACTCTTACGCACCGAAGCACTTGACAAACTAAGTGACAATAAAAACTCATACATTGTCGTCACCTATCCCGAAGCAATTCTCGAGCAGGTGATTACCACAGAAACGTTTGCCGACAAAAAACACATATTACATACCGGCGAAGAAGTTGACACCCAATTTATTCAAGAGCTCCTCTACGAATTTGGCTTCGAACAAGTTGATTTTGTTGTTGAACCCGGACAATTTTCTGTTCGCGGAAGTATCATTGACATTTTCAGTTTTTCGCATGATTATCCGTTTCGTATTGATTTTTGGGATACAGAAATCGACAGCATTCGCACATTTTCGGTTGATGACCAGCGTTCAATTGAAACAGTTGATGACTGCTCCATTATTTCGGACATTCAACAAGGAAAAGAAAAAAAATACATTCCGATTTTCACATATTCACCACATTTTACGGTTTGTATAGAAGATGCCCAAACCTGTATGCACGTCTTAACCGATGTGTATACACACACAATAGAAAAAACAGATGAAAAAGATTTTATCAGAAATACCATAATGCAGCCCGAGGTATTTCATGCTTTTTTAGAAAAATCTCATTGCATAGAATTCAATCAAACGCCCTATTTTCCCGATGCCACAATACAGTCCTGTTCAACAATCCCACAACCATCGATAAAAAAGAATTTCTCAATATTAGAACAGCAATTGCAAGAATATCAGGAAAATGGGTATAAAACATTTTTCATTACCCAAAGTACAACTCAGGTTGAACGCATGAGTGATATTTTTTCACATATCAATGCGAAAGTACAATTTGAACCAATCATAAGTTCACTTCATAAAGGATTTATAGATAATGATTTACGAATATGCTGCTACACCGACCATGAGATATTTGAACGGTACCACAAACATTCGGTAAAAAAACGAGTTGTCTCAAGCGACAGTTTCAACATTCAAGACATAAAAAGCCTATCGCCGGGCGATTATATTGTACACATAGACCATGGTATAGGAACCTTTTCGGGATTAGAAAAAGTAGAAACAAACGGCAAAAAACAAGAAGCAGTAAAACTAACTTATCGTGAAAATGGCATTGTGTACGTTAATATTCATAACCTGCACAAAATATCAAAATACAAAGGAAAAGAAGGTATTCCACCAAAAATTCATAAACTCGGTTCGGGCATATGGCAAAAAACAAAAGCCAAAGCCAAAGCGAAAGTTAAAGATATTGCGAAAGATTTAATTGCACTCTATGCAAAACGTATTTCACAAAAAGGCTTTGCATTTAATCCCGACACCTATTTACAACAAGAACTTGAAGCCTCATTCTTTTTCGAAGACACCCCCGACCAAGTTTCTGCAACACAGAATGTAAAAGAAGCAATGGAAAAATCATATCCTATGGACATGTTAGTGTGCGGCGATGTGGGCTTTGGGAAAACAGAAGTTGCCATTCGAGCAGCTTACAAAAGTGTAACCGACGGAAAACAAGTTGCAGTGTTGGTGCCAACAACCATATTAGCATTGCAGCATTTCAAAACGTTTCGCAGCAGGCTCAAAGAATACGGCTGTACGGTCGACTACATTTGCAGACTTCGAACAGCTAAAGAACAAAAAATAAGTATTACAAATCTCAAAGAAGGCAAAACGGATATATTAATCGGCACACACCGAATAATCGGGAAAGACATCAAATTTAAAGATCTCGGCTTACTTATTATTGACGAAGAACAAAAATTTGGCGTTCGCATCAAAGAACAGCTAAAACAACTCAAAGTCAATGTTGACACACTTACGCTAACAGCCACTCCCATTCCCCGAACACTTCAATTTTCACTTATGGGAGCACGAGATTTATCTATAATAAAAACAGCTCCCCCAAACAGACACCCAATAATTACCGAAACACATACATTTCAAGAAAGCATCATTAAAGAAGCAATTCTCAACGAAGTGCAGCGAGACGGACAGGTTTTCATTATCAACAATCGCATACAAAACATTTACGAAATAGAAGCACTGGTAAACAGAATCTGCCCAAAAGTTCGCACAATTGTGGGTCATGGACAAATGGAAGGAAAAAAATTAGAGCAAATCATGCTTGATTTTATTAACAATGAATATGATGTTCTGATTGCCACAACCATTATAGAATCGGGCTTAGACATCCCAAATACGAATACCATCATTATAAACGACGCACATCAGTTTGGCCTCAGCGACCTGCACCAGTTACGAGGACGAGTAGGACGTTCGAACAAAAAGGCATTTTGTTATTTGTTGGCTCCGCCCAAACACGTACTCACGCGCGAAGCGAGACAACGTCTGCAAGCCATTGAAGATTTTTCCGAACTCGGAAGTGGCTTCAACATTGCCATGCAAGATTTAGACATTCGCGGAGCTGGAAACCTTTTAGGTGCTGAACAAAGCGGATTTATAACCGACATTGGCTACGAAACATATCAAAAAATTCTCCAAGAAGCATTACTCGAATTACGCGAAACAGAATACAAAGACCTGTACAGCGAAACAAACAAAGCACACAGCTTTACCTACGATTGCCATATAGAAACCGACATGGAACTTGTATTTCCGGCAGAATATATTTCCAGCACCAAAGAGCGAGTAAAAATGTATCGTGAGCTCGACACCATAGAAAGTGAAGAAGAATTATGCAACTTTCAAGACCAACTTACCGACCGATTTGGAATCATACCCGAAGAAAGCATTTCGCTCATAAATGTCGTGCGGCTTCGATGGATTGCAATACAATTAGGCATTGAACGCATTGTTATCAAAAACAAGCATATGCGTGTATATTTTATTGGTAATCAAGAATCAGCATTTTATCAGTCAGAAACTTTTACCCGCATATTATCATACGTTCAAATGCATCAACGAAGTTGCGATATGAAAGAATTACGCGGCAAACTTACACTCCGCTTCAAAAATGTGCCAACTATTGAATATGCAATAAAAACACTACAAAACATTCATACAAATAATGAATAAAATGTATCTTTGTGTATAGAAAAATGATATCCGTGAATGTGAAACGCACTATTTTAGAATCACTTAAAAAGAATACAAAAATAGGTATCCCCCTACTTTTTATATTTCTTTTTTCGCTTCAATCTTTTGCACAAAAGACCTGTACCGGAATTGTATTAGACTACGATACCGAAGAGCCGATTTCCTTTGCCAGCATATGGATAAAACATTCCAATAAAGGCTGTCTCACACAACTTGATGGCTCATTTTCCATTACCCTCTATTCGCCACAGGACACGCTTATCATTTCGGCAGTCGGATATCAGGAGAAGGCAATTGAATACTCCGAAATAAAGACCAAAGAAATCACCATTCGCCTTATACCAGCGGCAATAATTTTAGAAGCAACTGTCATTCGTCCGGGTAAAAACAAAGCCATACCAATTGTAAAACAAGCAATTAAAAACCGGCGAGAGAACAGTCCTGACAGAATTAATGAAATTTCCTATTTAGAATACAACAAACTCACTATAAATTTAAGTGACTTTGACAGCTCAATTTTTAACAACAAATTTGTACAAAAACATCCCGAAATCCTCATTAAAGCAAACGATTACGATAGCACATGGAGTATTCCGCTCTATTTTTCGGAACGACTAAGCTACCAAAAAAAGACAGCCGACAATTACCCCGAATCGGTTGAAATAGCAAAAAATCAATATGGCAGTGCTTTTATTAACAGCGACATAACTACAAAATATATAAACAGTCTGAATCAAGATTTAACATTCTACGGAAATCTCCGATTTTTAACAAAAGATTTCATTAGTCCCATTTCACCACAGGCATTAATCTATTACGAATATTATTTACGAGATTCTATAAAACACGAGAACACAACATATTACCAAATAAAATTTAAGCCTAAAAATGCACAAGACCTTGTTTTTTACGGCTACATGGTAATTGAAAAAAATACAGGAGTTTTAACCGACATTCAAGCTACCTTAAAATCAGAGGCAAATATCAATTACGTAAAAAGCATTCATATTCACGAACAACTCCAGCAGCACCCCATATCCGGCAAATGGTTTTTTAAGCAACAAAAACTCGATATTGAATTCACCCCACAATTAGGAATAGACACAACAACGAAAGGAATTCTTAACACCCCGCTGCGTGCCGTTAAAAAAACCAGCTATACCGTCGACTCCATACGAGTAAATGCGACATTAGCAGAACACTATGCACGAGAAGCAACACACAAAAAACGCACTTTGGCTACAAGCAAAGACACTGCTATACTTGCCGAACACCGCCCTGACTCACTCACAACTTTAGATATACAAACACGTGATGCTATTGAAATAAGTAATTCCATTCCGGCAGTACAAACAACGAACAAATTACTCGATATGTTTTTATATGGTTATTTACCATTACAATATGTTGAGTTAGGACCCTATTTATATTTTGTGCAACACAACGAAATTGAAGGATATCGAATAAATCTTGCAGCACGCACATCACCACAACTTCATGAATCAATGATGTACGGAGGATATATTGGATACGGATTTCGGGACAAAGAATTCAAATTTGGAGGAAAATTTGCCTACAAACTTCCAACTAGACTTCTCGGTATACTGCATGCCTCATATGACCAAAATATATACAGAATTGGCGACTACAAACAAAACCTAGATTATGTCCGAGAAAACGTATTGGTTCAATCAGACGATAATTTATTGTCTGCACTCACAAGTAAAAGCCCCAACAAGGCAGTGTACTTTGTTCAGAAAAGTTCATTTGCCTACGAACAGCAAGTTAACCCCAACTTAATAGTTAAACCAAAGATTGAACTATCAGATCACAGCAATGCTCCCTATTATAATTTTTCAACACCAAGTAACGATACGGTCAATCATTTTATAGTACAAGAAGCAAGTATTAATTTTCGCCTTTCGTTTCGAGAAGAAATATCGAATAACCATTTCCGTCGCATATATATAGACTCTCGTTATCCGGTATTTCACCTCAACATGGCATACGGACGATTTCAATATCAGTCAACATTTCATGATTATTCACAAATACGCTTAGTTGCAAAACAAGACATTCTACTGTTGGTTGGTCGGCTGAAATATGTAGTAGAATCGGGACTATCACTCAATCCCATGCCATTTCCCTTATTAGAATTTCATAGAGGAAACGAAACCGGAAGCAGTGGTGAATATTATTACAACCTGATGAACTATTTAGAATTCGGAAGCGACCGATTTATAAATGTTTATGCAGAATATGGAATGAATGGATTTATTTACAACAAAATACCAGTCATAAAAAAGTTAAATCTACGAGAGTTAATAACCTTTAAAGCATGTTGGGGCGATTTACGATACGACCACGAACGCATTCTTTCGCTTCCGGAAATTACCAAAGCTCCGACAAAACCATATATGGAAATTGGGGTTGGCATAACCAATGTATTCAAAATAATACGATTGGAATACATTTGGCGACTAAACTACCGAAACGAACCTGATACTCAAACAGAAGGATTATTTTTCAGATTCCAATTGGAGTTTTAAAATTATTTTGAGTAGGGACAATTATATTAATACTCAATAAACTCAAAATCCAACTTAAGGAATTTCGAATATTGATTTCCCGAATTGAACATATCGCGATCTTCTTTTTCATAAAACCAACGAATAAGAATTTTGTGAGAATCAATAAATTTTTCTATGAGTAACAGCATTTTAGCTAATTGTTTTGAAGAGGCGGTATTAAAGTACTCCAATTGTACTTCAAACACGAATTCTTTGTTCACAGACTCGCTCAATACAGACTCAACCCAATTGAGAATTGGCTGATAAAAATCTATCGCATTTTCGGGCAGAGACCTTCCAGAAAGTTTACAAATACCGGTTTCGGCATTAAAATCAACCTGAGGTGTATCTTCTGTACTTTGTAAAATTAATGACTCCATAAACTTTTAACTACAATATAGTGTGTAAAATTATATGTAAAAAAAGAAAAATCAAAAGAAAAGCACTATAAATTTAATTAACCTTCCATTCATACCCATCTTTTGTATCCTTAATAACAACTCCCATACCGGTAAGTGCATCTCGAATTTCATCAGATTTTTGATAATCTTTTTCTCTCTTTGCTTGTAAACGTAAATCTAACAATAAAGTTATAGTTTTCTGCAATAATTCTGAACTATTTTCATTTTTCTCATTC
Organism: Bacteroidales bacterium; assembly: GCA_027858745.1. Classification (GTDB taxonomy): domain Bacteria; phylum Bacteroidota; class Bacteroidia; order Bacteroidales; family UBA1715; genus JAQICB01. The sequence goes on along the minus strand of JAQICB010000090.1, from coordinate 7,467 downwards.
GGTTGCTCAATTCCAAGAATATCAAACAAATATATTTCAAATATTTTGAGTAATGCTTTTTTATCTTCGTCGGTTATTGTTTCCTTTCCCAATTCCACGGCATGAACTGTTTTGAGAGCAGTAAACAAATGAGAGATAACAATAGGCGTATTCATATCGTCCAGCATTGCTTTCAGACATTTTTTCTCAATATCGGCAACAGATACCGAAGATGTTTGAGAAACGGGCAATTCCGTAATTTTTTCATATCCTTCTAACAACCGTCCCATACCTTTTTCGGCAGCTTGTAAAGCTTCATTTGAAAAATCGAGAGTACTACGATAATGAGCTTGAAGAATAAAAAAGCGAATTGTCATTGGATTATATGCTTGTGTCAACAATTCATGTGTACCCGAAAATAGTTGCTTAAGCGTAATAAAATTACCCAAAGATTTACCCATTTTTTGTCCGTTAATGGTAATCATATTGTTATGAATCCAATATCGAACCGCTTGTTTTCCGTTGGCTGCAGTAGACTGAGCTATTTCACATTCATGATGGGGAAATAACAAATCCATACCGCCGCCATGAATATCGAACTCTTTGCCAAGATATTTTTCGCCCATTGCCGAACATTCCAAATGCCATCCCGGGAATCCTCGACTCCAATCAGAATTCCACTGCATAATATGTTCCGGACTTGCTTTTTTCCACAAAGCAAAATCTAATGGAGCCCGTTTCTCTTGCTGACCATCCAGCGAACGAGTATTCGAAAGCATATCCTCTACATTTCTGCCTGACAGAATTCCATAGCGAAAATCTTTGTTGTATTTTTCAACATTAAAATATACCGAACCATTTGATTCATACGCATATCCGCTGTCCAAAATTTTTCTCACATATTCTTGTTGCTCAATAATATGCCCCGAAGCTCGTGGTTCAATACTGGGAGGCAAAACATTCATTTCTTGCATACAATGATGATAATTCAATGTATATTCCTGCACCACTTCCATTGGTTCCAACTCATCTAATCGAGCTTTTTTTGCTATTTTATCTTCACCTTCGTCCGCATCATTTTCAAGATGCCCAACATCAGTTATATTCCGAACATACCGTACTTTATAGCCTAAAAAATGGAGAAACCGAAACAAAATATCGAATGTAACCGATGGTCGTGCATGACCAAGATGAGCTTCGCCATACACAGTAGGGCCGCACACATACATACCAACATGCGGAGCATGTATCGGTTTAAATTCTTCTTTTTTCCGCGTAAGCGAATTATATATCATTAATGATTCTTGCATATCATACTCTTTTTGAGACCACAAAATTAAAAAAAAAACTATTAGCTCACAGGAATTTCGAATATTCTTTACAAAGAAAATAATCTTAATCTTCTCGATAAATTGATTGACTGTGAATAATTGATTGATCTGAACCAAACTCTATTATCTCTGAATTTTCGATAATCAATTCAGTAATAACTGTTTTGTCTATAAGAAAATCGCGAATAACAGAATTTTTAACCGTTATTTTGGTAATAAATGAATTTCCTATTGTAATAAATTCAATATCAGCATCTTCTATAATAATGTGCTGTACATGAGCATTCAGCACATTTAAATCCTTCGAGGATGTTCCACAAATATGGACTTTTTCGACTTGTGTATTTTCAATAGTATACACATCAAGTTTAGAAATTTGCACCGGAATATCACCAATGGTATCCGATACAAGAGTATCAACAAGAGGTTCAGCATGTGCAATAGTGTCGAGATGAGACAAGCTATCGAGAGCAACCACAAGCGAATCTGGAATAATTGTATCCTGCATTGCCAAAGAGGAGTCTGTGTTAGTTACTACAGAATCCGAATCTGCACTCACCAATAAGGAATCGTGCGTCTGAACAATTGTTGAGTCTACCTCCGTAGCAAATAAAGTATCAATAGACACTGTTTGAGCTTGAAGCTGTCCTACCGAAACAATCACTAATAAAATAACAAATACTATATTCTTCATCGTATGCTTTTTTCAAAAATACTATTTTTTTTGGTAATCAATAATAATCTTTTATAAAAAAATAACTTCAGGTTCCAGTTCAATTCCAACTTTACTGTTTACATGCTGAATTATGCGTTCTGCTAAGCGAACAAAATCGTTCCCACAAGCATGTCCGAGATTAATGAGAACCAAAGCTTGTTTTTCATGAACAGCAGCATCTCCCACACGAAATGTTTTACAGCCAAGTTCGTCAAGCAACCAGCCTGCCGCAATTTTCACTTCAGTTTCCGAAACAGGAAACGATACCATATGAGGAAACTTTTCTCGTATTTTATCGGCTTTATCTTTAGTCACAACAGGATTTTTAAAGAAACTTCCGGCATTTCCAATGAATTCCGGATTTGGCAACTTTGTTTCACGAATAAATAATATTGCGTTGCGAACCTGAATAAGAGAAAGAGATGTCGAATCGGGCAAAACATCTTTAATGTTACCATATTCCAAAAAATACTTTTCCTTTTTTGATAATGCAAAAACAAGATGGCTAATACACAACAAAGCATCATGCCGACGTTTAAAAAAACTAGAACGATAGCCAAAGGCACATTCTTCATTTGAAAAGCTTCTCATTTCATCTGTATCCGCATCATAAAACACCACTTCGTGAATAAAGTCTTTTGCCTCAACACCATACGCACCAATATTTTGCACAGCTGAAGCACCCACAGAACCGGGAATTAACGACAAATTTTCAATACCATAAAAATTATGCTCAACCACCCAGGCAACAAAATCGTCCCACACCTCTCCAGCAGCAACGGAAACAAAAACGGTTTCTTGCGTTTCATCAACAATACGAATCCCTTTATTATTCGGATGAATAATTGTTCCCGGAAAATCTTTGGTAAATAAAACATTACTTCCACCACCTAAAATAAAAATTGGCTTTTTATACCTTTGTGCACGAAAAAAATCGATACATTTTTGCATATCTGAATATTCAAAAAATGCATGTGTTGTAACATCTAAACCAAAAGTATTGTATGTTTGTAAAGAAAATTGTTCAGAATACATGTGAAAAATAATTATTTTAGCGAAAATACACAAAAAGACAATGCTCAACAAAAAACAACGAATAATACTTTGTGTCAGTAACGACCTTGTAACCGACAATCGGCTCCACAAAATATGCACAAGTCTTCATAATAATGGATTTGAGCTCACATTAATAGGCAGAAAATTAGCTCACAGCAAACCGGTTCCCAACACTCCTTACCAAACAAAACGTATGAGATTGCTCTGGACAAAAGGTCCTTTGTTTTATGTCACATTAAATATTCGGCTCTTTTTGAATCTCCTGTTTTCGCAAGCAGACATATTTACCGCAAATGATTTAGACACTTTACTCGCTGTTTTTTGTGCCGGAAAAATTCGCAGAAAAAAAATTGTATACGACAGTCACGAATACTTTACCGAAGTTCCGGAATTACATGATAAACAAATCCAAAAAAAAATATGGGAACACATTGAATCATATATATTTCCGAAACTCAAATACTGCTCAACCATATGTCAATCAATAGCTTATATATACTCAAAGAAATACTGCGTACCTGTACAGGTTATTAGAAATGTGCCAGAAACACACACACCACAAACTCCGAAAAAAATCACCGGCATTCACAAGCCTTTTCTCATATATCAAGGTGCAATAAACAAAGGTAGAGGCATAGAGACAATGATTGATGCGATGCAATACATCAACACATTACAATTAGTAATAATTGGTTCCGGAGATATTTTTGATAAAATCCTCACACGCATTTCCACACAAAAACTCCAATCAAAAATTATATGCACCGGGCAAATTTCATATAGTGAATTGCCAGCTTACACACAGGGAGCATCTATAGGTTTATCACTCGAAGAAGATATAGGCTTAAATTATCACTATGCACTGCCCAATAAAATTTTCGATTACATACACGCACACATCCCCATCTTAGTGTCTGATTTACCCGAGATGAGAAATATTGTAACACAGTATACTTGCGGAGAAATAGTTTACAGTCGTGACCCGAAAGACATTGCACAACAAATTAAAAAAATGTATGAACCCGCTCTCTATCAAAAATATGTGGAAAAATCGGTGTACGCAGCACAAACACTAAACTGGGAACAGGAAGAAATAAAATTATTAGAATTATACGACCGAGCAATTAAAACAGAAAGCACAGAGAAATTAAACTCAAAATAAATTTGCAAAAATCAGAAGAATACTATTAATTGCACATAAATTCAAAAAAGATACATCTCAATTGATTTAGTCATAAAAAACTATAATAGAGCTCATTATAACAATTTAGATTTAAATTCATTTACATGAACATAGTAATATCAGGAGCAGGTGAAGTAGGCAAACACCTTGCAAAAATTTTAGCATATGATAATCACAATATTACGATAATAGATGTGTCTCAATCGGAGCTTCAGCTTCTCTCACTTCATCTTGACATATTAACAATAGAAGGTTCGGCATTATCAATTTCGGTATTAAACGAAGCAAAAGTTGCCGAATGCGACTTGTATATTGCCGTAACGCATTTTCCTGAGATGAATGTTGCCTCTGCCGTTATAGCCAAACAGCTTGGTGCACCTCAAACAATAGCACGTGTAAGAAATCCGGAATTATTCGAAGACAAAAACATACTTCTTTTCAAGGGTATGGGAATTGACTCAATAATATACCCACAAGCACTGGCAGCCGACGAAATTTCAAAATTTATTCAACAATCTGCCACTCGCGAATTTTTTGATTTTGCAGATGGCTTACTTTCACTTTTTGTACTCAAAATTGATGAAACCAATGATGTTGTCGGTAAATATTTAGAAGAAATTAACGGACACAGTGAAGATTTAGAGAATTTCCGAGTTATTGCAATAAAAAGAAATTTTTCGACTATTATCCCCAAAGGCAATGAAATATGTAAACCGCAAGACCTGGTATACATTGTCAGCAATAAAAAAGGCATAAAGCCAATGCTTGATACGTTTGGAAAAAAGAAGCTTGCAATAGATAAAGTTATCATTCTTGGTGGAAGTCGCACCGGGCAAGCAACAGCAAAACTTTTACAAAATCAATTTGATGTAAAACTGATTGAAATTGACACCCAAAAAGCTCATAAATTAGCCAATAGTTTAGATAATACCTTAATAATTAATGGAGATGGTAGAAGCACCGATTTGCTTGTTGAAGAAGGTGTACGAAACACCGATGTGTTTATTGCTACAACCGGAAACTCCGAAACTAATATTTTATCGTGTTATTTAGCAAAACGGATTGGGGTTAAACGAACAATTGCCGAAGTAGAAAATATGGATTATGTTTCTTTGGCTATTGATATAGGAATAGATACCGTTATCAACAAAAAAAATATTGCAGCAAATGCAATTCACAAATTCACACTTGGCGAAAGATCAGAAATCTCGTCAGCTCGACATTTAACTCAATCAGAAGCTCAGATTTTAGAAATAAATGTACACGAAAGCATGAAAGTGTGTAAAGCACCACTCTCAGAAATTGATTTTCCTGAAGAAACCGTTATTGGTGGAGTAGTGCGGGGGAAAAATGCATTTATAGCTACGGGAGCAACACATATTCAAGATGGCGATAAGGTTTTAGTTTTTTGCTTACCAACGGCAATGAACGAGGTACAAAAGTTATTCGAAAAAAGTAAAAAATCAAAAAATAAAGAGTCGTAAGTGGCGACAATAATATATCATTCATGAAACGAATTAACGGAAAAGCAATTTTATATATTATTGGAAAGTTTCTTTTAATTGAAGCAGGTGCACTTTTACTCTGTCTTATAGCTTCTGTTTATTATAATGAATCAATTGCTCCTCTCCTACAATCTGCTCTAATAACTGGAGGAACCGGTTTTATATTAACTTATATTCTAAAAAAATCAAATAAAGAAATTGGCAAACGAGAAGGTTATATTATTGTAAGCACGGTATGGATATTCTTTTCACTCTTTGGAAGTTTACCCTTTATATTATCCGGTTCGATACCCGATTTTACAAATGCTTTTTTTGAAACAATGTCAGGGCTTACTACAACAGGAGCATCAATTCTTACTGATATTGAATCTTTACCCAAAGGCATTTTATTATGGAGAAGTATGTCTCAATGGCTTGGCGGAATGGGAATCATCGTTCTTTCATTAGCCATTTTACCTATCCTTGGTATTGGTGGGATGCAGCTTTATACGGCAGAAGTACCCGGACCTACAAAAGATAAAATTCACCCCAAAGTAAAAGACACCGCTCAGCGTCTGTATATGATATATTTACTATTCACTGTGGCTGAAACCATATTACTTATATATGGTGATATGAGTGTTTTTGACGCATTAAACCATGCATTTACAACCATGTCTTCCGGAGGTTTTTCGACCTTTAATTCAAGTATTGTTGAAACAAGCCCATACATTCAATACATCATTATCCTGTTTATGTTTTTTGCCGGGGTCAATTTTACCTTATCATATTTTGCCGTGCACGCCAATTTTAAAAAAGTATGGTCTAATGAAGAATTTCGGAAATACCTAACCATCATTTTTCTTTTTACAATAACTATTACCGGCACAATTATTCTTCAAAAATTTCAACTACAATCTCTTACCGCAAACATATCGTCATTTGAAAAAATATTTCGAGATTCATTATTTCAGGTTGTTTCTATTTCTACAACAACCGGATATGTTTCTGCCGACTATTTAGCATGGTCGCCAATTGCAATTATGTCTCTCTATATACTTATGTTTTTTGGTGCAAGTGCAGGTTCTACGAGCGGTGGGATTAAAATTGTACGTATTATTTTACTTGCAAAACACAGTTATTATGAATTTAAACGACTTGTTCATCCAAATGCAATTATTCCTCTCCGTTTAGATAAAAGAACAGTACCGGAAAAAATCATCACAAATGTACTTGCATACATTATTATTTATATTATCATTTATCTGTTTGGGGTAGTCGTGATGTCCGGATTGGGATATAATCTTGAAACTTCATTAGGTTCGGTGGTTGCAACATTAAGTAATGTAGGCCCGGGAATCGGAAATGTAGGACCTATGGATAATTACGCATTTTTATCATCTCCTGCCAAATGGTTTTTAACATTTATGATGCTATGCGGAAGGCTTGAATTATTCACTGTTCTTATTCTCTTTTCTCCTGCATTTTGGAAAAAATAACATTTTTAACCTGAGTTCGATATAATTTTTTAGGTTCAGAACGCTTATAAATAGTGAGGTTCAATCAAAAATAATGAAATAACAACGGGTTATTTTAATTTTTTTTGAGCTGAAGATTGCTGTTTATAAGCGGGAAAAGTATGCTTTGCATAAAAAACAGTTTTTCTGCGTTAAATTATTTCACAATAGCTCGCTATTATTCAATAATTTGCCTTGATAA
>JAQICB010000083.1 GCA_027858745.1 Bacteroidales bacterium | reverse complement strand
ATTTTTAGTTTTTCGGATGATTTCCTCTATAATTTTGTAAAAGGTGAAACCTATTACCGACTTGGAAAAACACAAACATCTCGTTTTGTTGCAGAATACTACTATAATAACCGTACGGTAGTTGAGCAAAAACTGAACATTTCTCAACGGCTGGTAGATTCTATCCACTCATTTCTCGAAACGAATTATCTGCCGGAAAATAGACGATATTTATATAATTTTTTTTATGATAATTGTGCAACGCGTCCCCGTGATGTTTTAATAAAAACACTCGGGAACACACTCAGTATAGATTCTGCACAGATTTCGATTCCCGACAGTCTTTGGATTTCTGAAACCGCGGGGCAAATTGATGATTACGAAAAACTCGTAACGTGGAGAGATGTCTTACACTGCTATCTTGCACAGGATTCTTGGTTGCGATTTGGTGTTGGATTAGCCCTCGGTTTGCCAACAGACCGCAAAATTTCAAAACATGAAAGTATGTTTTTACCCGATTATGTATTTCTTTTTCTGAATCAGGCGACTGTCAAGTACCAAAATCAATCACAGGCACTTATTAGTGAAACGTCATATCTTGTAAAACCTGGGGAGAAAACAGGTGAAAAATCAATATGGTCTCCTCAACTTATTTTATGGGGAATTTTTGGTGTTGCACTAATTCTATTATTATTTGAAATTCGCAGCCGGCGACACATGTTTTGGATTGATAGTTTTCTTTCTTTAATAATAGGTTTACTCGGTTTACTTATTTGGTATTTAAGTTTTTTCAGCATTCACCCTGCTGTATTCCCGAATTTTCATATACTTTGGGCTCTACCCTTTCATATATTTTTTGCTATTCTTTGGTTATTTCCCAAAATCCGCATACATATTATATGGTATACCTATATATATAGTATACTTATAATTCTATTTCTTGTGAGTATTCCATTCAATCCGCAGTATATACATTCGGGTGTGATTGCTATTTTATTGACCCTTTTGAGTAGAAATATGGGTTTTTTGGTTTGGAGGGGGGATAAGGCAGAAAAGAAAGAAGGATTTTTTCTCGCAAAGTCGCAAAGAAGTTGAAATTACCATAAAAATACCTTCGCATAAATTTCTCGCACAATAATTGGTTGAAAGCTAAAAATAATTCAGCCCAATAGCAACGCCTTGGGTATATGAATCGGTGGTCGGGGAATGCGTCCTGAAAACCTGAGTTCGACGTAATTTTTCGAGTTCAGATTAGCTCCGCTGAGCTCGTCCTTTGTCCTCGATTGATATAAGAAACTGTTTATAAGCGTTCTGAACCTAAAAAATTATATCGAACTCGGGTTCCAAATAGAGAGATTGCCACACTCCACTGCGTTTCGTTCGCAATGACATGGTTGTGCACAGTCAGTTCTTTTTGGAAGTTAATTAAACTAATATCTGATATCTATTTTCGCTGCTTTTGTGTCGACTTCCGTTGTGATTTTGTTGCTAATTTTTCTCGCAAAGCCGCAAAGGGATTTAAAAAGGCAGAAAAAGGCACAAAGCAAAAATAAGCTTAATAAAACTCATCGGTTTCGGAATAAATAGCACTCGATTTTTTACGGAATACCTTTTTAAAAAAATCAGTTATACGAGAACCTTTATTTGAAATATCAACATCAGACATATAGTGCCACAGTCCACCATCATAGACATAGCCATTATACGAACCATCGGGACCATAAAACTCATATACTCCCTCAAAATCAGGGTCAGAAGGAACTAAATTATCTGATATAATCATTTTTTTCCACCTCATTTTTTCCGTTTTTAAAAGCATAGATGCTTTGGCTGAATAATTAAAAATCACACGAGACACTGTGTCTTGTTCATCTTCAGCAACAAAAACCGGATGTCCGAATACAGGTTCACAGTCTTTAAAGGATAAGACCTCAACAACTTTATATTGGGTAAGCAGTGAATAAGGATTCCAGCCCAATACTATATATTTTTCTTCTTTTCTCTCCTCAACAATTTCGTAATAGCACGCGGGGAACCATGAATCGACATCACAGATTAACGAATCATACAAAGCAAAATCATACACTGAGTTATGTAATGTAAAAATCTGTTGTTCGCATTCACAGTCAGGATTTCGTTGGAGGATTGCATACACATCGTATCTCCCCGATTCTTGCAAAAAAAACCAAGAAAAAATCCGAAATGACTTATCACGCGGTTTCACCTGAGCAAACATAAGGCTATCAAAGGCATAAGAATAATTTTGCGGTAAACTCATCACAGAATCAAACAATACCAATAATTCATTATTTAATGTACGATTATGCTCGGGACTTATATTTTGAGACATCTCACGATACACATTATTGATATCTTGTTCGAGTTTAAAAAAATCTACTGATTCTTGTCCCACAGCGACAAAACCTACACAAAACAAACTAAACCAAACAAACACTCTCCTCATACCATTTCTACTTGTACACATATATCTTCTGAACATAATTCATATCATTATATTGCACTTGTAGTACGTAAAATCCATTGTGCCAATCGAGAGTAGAAATAGTGTATTTTCCTGTTTGCACATCAACAGGAATATCTTTGCTTAACTTTTCAGTACCAATAATTGAATTAACAGACACCCGCACCTCATGTGACTGCATCGGATATGAAATCTGAATTTCAGACTGTATTTGAGAAACGGTAGGTTGATTGACATCGTTTTCAATTATAGATAACGATGTTGGAGGTGTTGATGTATCGGTAATATAATTTTGTTTAATCTGAGAAGCTGTGTGCACAATCTCCTCAAGAGATTCTCCTAAAATAAATGCAAAACGAATAACAGCAACAGAGTCGGGTTGCAACTCCGGGATATACGTTCCGGAAACCGATGAAACCATCCCACCATCCTCATAATTACCGGCAACAAATTTATTTCGGGTAAGAGTAAAGTGTATTTCTTCATCAGAAAAACCATCTTTGATATATACGGAATCTAAACCGTTTGCATCGTCTACGGCATAAAAATATGTCTGATGAAAATGCAATGGCATTATTCCTGAATATATGCCCCAGGGGTCAAGAGAATAGGCATATCCCAATTGCAAAGAATCAACAAATGCCATTTTATTATACGTTTGATTCATAATAAGCCAATCGATATATGGACCAACATACACATCCGTAAATACCGAATCTGTTGTTTGAGAAATTCGATATTCATAAAACAAAGCATCAACATCATCATACGCATAAATATATTGATCTATTGCAAGCTTTTGCATATCATTTTCAAATGCGCTATATATTAACAAATCTACAGAATCCGACATTACTTCTTCCGGGAACTGCACAATTGAAAAATCATACTTTTGTTTAACCCGTGCAAACACCGTATTAGGTGACATTGAGAACAGCAACCCTCCCTCATTTATACACGACACATTATTTTTATACACCAATCCATACTCATCAGTTTTACCCGGCTCCAAGTGAGCTATAGTGCTATTTGCAGTAGCCGTTGATTTAATAGTATTAATTTCAAAATTATAATGAGACGGATTGAACGACACCGGAAAATATTCGAATCCAAAATAATCATTACCAGAGTAGGTGATTTTAAAAAACGTTTCCACATCAGGAGGAAGAGTTTCAACAATTTCGAAAAGTAAAGGTTCTGAAGTTGTTTTCTCTTCTTGCGAATTGAAACTCGCGAATAATTCTGTTCCGTTAATAGGTGCTATATAAGAATTTTCGCAGGCAACAGACACAAAAATATTTGTTGCATCGGCCAGATAATTTTTAAAATTAATATATAATTCCAAGGTATCACCCGGAAAAAACATATACGAGCCATTCCGATTTGCGACGTTGAAATCAGTTCTTCTAATAGAGGGACTTACCGAATCGTTCAATGCATTTAATGCATTTACCCGTCCACTACCCAACAAATGAAGATATTCTTGATTTGCAGAAATATCATAAATATCATCTGCCGTTACCCGAATACGTTCAGCCAATTCAAGTGCAGTAATATCAGGATAATAACTCTTAACTAAGGCAGCAACACCCGACACTATTGGTGACGCAAAAGATGTACCTCCGGAAACCGTAATAGTTCCATCATTTTTTTGCAAGGTTTGAAACCCCGATCCGGGAGCAACAATATCAACAAAATAATTCCAGTTAGAACCTTTATTTGCAGTTGACGTCCATTTTTCATCACCCAAAACAACAGCTCCAACACTCAATACTCCGGCATACGATGCGGGATAAAACACCCCGTCATTATTACTATTTCCCGCAGCACCAACAATTAATGCATTTCTATTATACGTAACATAGGTAACAACATCTTGAGCATATTGAGAATGCGTTCCTTCACTACCCCACGAACAATTAATAATATCAGAATCATGATCTGCTGCATACACGACACCTTCATATCCACGAGTAATATATCCTTGATCAGTTGCCACCTTTATAGGTAAAAATTTTGTATTAAAACCAACACCGGCAATCGCAAAATTATTATCCGGCTCAGCACTTGAAATACCCGCCACCCATGTTCCGTGGTCACTATCGGCAACGTCCGGATTATTATCTTTATTTCCAAAATCCCAGCCTCTAAAATTATCTACATATCCGTCAAAATCGTCGTCATATCCATTAATCGGATCCTCAATATTATACTTTATTTGATTTACCAAATCAATATGATCAATATCAAATCCTGAATCAGTGATACCAATAACCACATTTTCATCACCGGTTTCTATATCCCATGCCTGATAAATTTTACATGTATTCATAATCCACTGTAAAGACATTTTCGGATCGTTTGGAACATACAATTCCTGTTCGAGATACAAGGGTTCAGCATATGCAATTTCAGGAAGATTTCGAAACAAAGCCAAAACCTGTTCTATAGGAATATCAGCAGTATATTCACATTCATAAATTAAGGACAAATCAACACATTCATCACATGATTCGGGCATATATGCATTGGGAAATTTTTGTTCCGGGGTTGATGCCTCAATTTTTAATAACACATCGGCAAATTGTAATGTCGGCTGATATGGAGATGAAGGTTGCGAAAATGATTTATGCAATGATTTCCACTTAAAAACAATTGTGTGAGCAAGTACTTGCTTACCTTGATACAACTCAAAATTTTGGGCATGTAAGGTGCCACAAAAAACACACAAAATAAGACTTATGCTCAAAAATTTCATCTGCTTCATATCATTGATTTTCGTATTTGTTTTGTTAATTCAGAGGTAAACAAAAAATCGTTAAACTCCTCATTATCATTATTCCATATTTCACTCTGGTTGCCTTCCCACCAATTACGTCCTTGATTAATAAACACAATCTTTTCCCCTATTTCCATTACTGAATTCATATCATGCGTATTAATAACACAAGTAATATTATATTCAGTTATAATTTCTTTAATCAAATTATCAATAACAATTGATGTTCTGGGATCTAATCCTGAGTTAGGTTCATCGCAAAACAAATATTTCGGATTTAGAGCAATAGCACGTGCTATAGCAACGCGCTTTTTCATACCCCCACTAATTTCCGCAGGGAATAAATGATTTTTATCAACAACCTGAACCCGCTTCAAGCAAAAATTAGCACGCTCACGAGCCTCTTCTTCAGACATTTCTGCAAACATTTTCAAAGGAAACATGACATTCTGTTCAAGATTAACAGAATCGAACAAAGCACTTCCTTGAAAAACCATCCCAATTTCTTTACGAATACCTTTACGCTCCATATTATCCATTTGGGTAAAATTTCTACCGTGGAAAAACACATTTCCCTCATCTACATCGTGTAATCCAACAATAGATTTAAGCAAAACCGTTTTACCCGACCCACTCTGTCCAATTATAAGATTTACCTTTCCCTCCTCAAAATTAGTAGAAATATCATATAATACTTGCGTTTCCTTAAAAGATTTTGATATATGCTTAATTTCAATCATTATAATAAAATAGATGTAAGAATAAGGTTAAACAATAAGACTATAAGACTACTGCTAACAAAAGCACGAGTACTTGACCGTCCAACTTCGAGAGCACCACCACTAGTGTAGTACCCAAAATAACTCGAAACCGTTATAATAATAAACCCAAACGTAACCATTTTGATTAGACTATACACAATATAATAGGGAATAAACATGTATTGAATACCATAAATATATTGCGCAGTAGGCACCTCTCCACTAAATTCTCCTGCAGCCCACCCACCAGCAATTCCGAATATTATACTAAAAATACACAATACTGGAAAAGATACTAATGATGCAACAATTTTCGGTAAAATCAAAAAACTCGCTGAATTAACTCCCATCATTTCAAGCGCATCAATTTGTTCGGTTACACGCATGGTTCCAATTTCAGAAGCAACACTCGAGCCGACCTTTCCGGCCAAAATTAATGCTACAATTGTGGATGAAAACTCCAATATCACACTATCTCGAGTTCCGAGCCCAATAAGATATTCAGGGTAAATAGGATTTTCCATATTATATGCCGTTTGTAAGGTAATAACGGCACCAATAAAAAAAGATATAATAAACACAATTGGTATCGAATTGTATCCGATTAACACAATTTCTTTCCCTATTGCCTTAAAATATTCCCGTGTATCATCGGGCTTTGAAAAGACACGTTTTAACAACAAAAAATACATGCCAACATTATAAAAGACATTCATCATACTTTTTTATTTAATATGATAAAAGTAATAAAATTCTCGGTACTGACAGTAAAAAAAAAATATTTTCATAGAATGAGACATAAAAAAAAGCGGTATACATAAAAATCACACCGCTTTTTTGGAAATATCCTTTTTTATTTTTGAACAATGCCTTTCATCACAATATTATATTGAGAAGGATTCGTATTCATGGTTACAATTGCACCTTTTTGAAATTTCCCTGCCGACTCAGCATCATATTCTAAAATAATATACGCTTTTTGCCCCGGCATAATTGGAGTTTTTGGCCATTCGGGTGCAGTACAATCACACGCAGGATTCACATTTGAAATAATTAACGGAGCATTTCCGATATTAGTAATTTCAAATTTTGCTTGAACAGGTTTATTTTGCTTAGTTGTACCAACATCAAGGACTTCGGCTGTCCATTGAGCACGTGCAGTACGAGTTGACTGCAATTCATCCGACGAAACGGAGTTGTTTTCGGGATCTCCCCATTGTGCAAATCCAAAAAAAGGAATGCACGTTAATACTAAAATATATAGTGTTTTTTTCATAGTTGTCTTTTTTGTAAGTATGACATAATTTCTACACATAAAGTTGCATAAACACCATTGTTTTTTGCGATAATTTACAATAATCTTGCCAAAACGTCAGAATCATTTTTTAAAATTACCACAAAAAATCTAATATTTTCTTATTTTTGAAAAAAAATTCTATGAATATTCAACAGATTAAACAACGATTTGAAATAATTGGGAATTCGCCCCAACTAAACGGTGCAATAGAAACTGCATTGCAAATTGCCCCCACAAATCTTTCTGTATTAATTTCAGGAGAAAGCGGAACAGGGAAAGAGGTTTTTTCACAAATAATTCATCAAAACAGTACCCGAAAACACAACCAATATATATCTATAAATTGCGGTGCTATACCCGACGGCACAATTGACTCAGAACTTTTTGGACATGAAAAGGGAGCTTTTACCGGTGCGGTTGACAGCCGAAAAGGATATTTTGAAGTGGTAAACGGAGGTACAATTTTTTTAGACGAAGTTGGAGAATTACCACTCAGCACACAAGTTAGACTATTACGTGTTTTAGAAAACGGCGAATATATTCGTGTCGGAACCTCAAAAACTCAAAAAACAGATGTGCGAATTATTGCCGCGACAAATGTTGATTTACATTCAACAATAGAACAAGGAAAATTTCGGGAAGATTTATACTATAGACTTAATACTGTTCCCATAATAATTCCACCACTACGAGAAAGAAAAAATGATATATATCTTCTATTTAAAAAATTCTCGAACGACAGTTGCGAAAAATATGGAATGCCAAAACTCAACTTTCATGAAAATGCTATTGAATTATTAGTGAAATATCAATGGCCGGGAAATATTCGGCAATTAAAAAATATTGCCGAACAAATATCTGTTATAGAAAAAGAACGGTATATTACCTATGATATAATAAAATCATATTTACCAAAATCATACGATACGCGGTTTCCAGCACTCATTCCGAAAAATTCAGAAGAATCAAATTATGCCTCTGAACGAGAAATTCTGTTTAAATTACTCTTTGATATGAAAAAAGATATGAATGAATTAAAAAAGATTGTTCATTCTATTTTTCAAGACAACGAACAAAATATTCACATGACTCATGAACAAGCTCATGTGCTTAACAATTTTATTGACGAACATCAAGAACATCAAGAACATCAAGAACCTATCCACAATCCACAATATCAAAGAAGTCAGCATGAAAAAATCGATATTGAAGATACCCACGAAATAATTGAGGAATCACTTTCTTTAGCACAAAAAGAAGAAGAATTTATTAAAAAAGCGCTTGCCAAACATAATGGCAAAAGGAAACCTGCTGCCGAAGAATTAGGAATTTCTGAACGAACATTGTACCGAAAAATTAAAGAATATAATATTCAAGAATAATAAACCGTTCATGATAAAAAAAATTAACTTACAACTTGGATGTTTATCTCATGTATGTTCCACCAACCTCGTCGACTATGCGGGTATGACAAATAAAAGTCAATTAAAAATAACCATATGAAATATATTTCTATACTCCTCATCTCGCTATTGATTTACTCGTGCTCTGTCAATTACTCTTTGTCGGGAAAATCTATTTCACCCGATGTTAAAACATTTTCTGTGGGATATATTACCAATCAGGCACAACAAATTGTACCGACACTTAGTGATGATTTTACCGAAGAACTAAAAGAAAAATTTCGCTCGCAAGCCGGGCTTCAACTTGTGCAACGAGATGGTGATTTAGAATTCGCCGGAAAAATTGTAACTTACAATGTATCATATTCAGGTGTCACCGCAAACCAAGAAGCAGCACAAAACCGGTTAACCATTACCATAGAAATTGATTTTATCAACAATAAAGATATTTCCAAAAAATTTACTAAAAAATTTACTGCTACTCGTGACTTTGCTGCACGGGGAGGAAATATTGAAGAGGCATTGATTCCTGAAATGATTGATGAATTAGTTTCGGAAATATTTATGGATTCGGTTGCAAGTTGGTAATTTGTTTGTATTTTTACAAATGAAAAAACTACTATATAAAATGTCCATAAACAAATAATTATTTAACACAACTTGTCCCAAAAAAAGCGGAGGATCCGGGATTATCACATACATGTTTCATCCCGACCGTGTCTGGAAAGTTCATGACAAATAAAAGTCAATTAAAATAAACATATGAATCAAGATCATATTTTACAGTACATAAAACACCCTCATCGTATTGACTCATCTGCCACACAGGAAATTGAGCATATTTTAAAACAATACCCCTATTTTCAAACAGCATATTTACTTCATATAAAAGGCCTTAAAAATAATTCAAGCATTCATTTTAACGAACAACTTAAACGTGCTGCCACGTATGCAGGAGACCGCTCAGTGCTTTTTTCTTTGCTAAACAACAAAGATGCGGTTGAATATGCTCCGGAAATATCCTCAACTGATTCTTTAGAGGAACAAAAAACGGAAGTTGAAAAGGAATTATCTAAAAATACAGAAACAAGTGAACCAAGCAACACTATAGAAACAACAGAAGAACAGACTCAAGAAATTGCCGAAACAGAACAGACACCCCATTCGGTGGAAGAAATTACTTTAAAAGAAACTGAAGAGCCTACTCCTATTGAAGACGAATTCTCTGAAAAAAATTCAGAAAAACATGAAGAACTCATTACGCCGGATACCACAGAAGAATTTATTTCGAGCTCTGATAAGGAAAAGCCTACTATTTCAAATGAGAACCACACCGAAACAACACCAATTCCGGAAGATATACATAGTCTAGAAAACATAAAAGAACAAGAACAGGCAAAAACTTCGGAAAGCACTTCCGAAAATAAAGAACAATCTCTTGCTGAAATCATTTCACAACGTCTCAAAGAAATTGAAGAGCGGGATAATTCAATTACAAACACTGCGACAACACAACCAACAGAAAATACCACTACAACTCAAGACAAAACAACACATTCCGAAACAACACACCTCAGTGCCGAAACAGAAACAGAACACTCAGATGATTTAATAGAACTTTCTGAAACAGATACGGATTTAACCGAACCAAACACCGAGAATTCATCAATCTCTCAAGAAAAAACAACGGAAGAGGAAGAAAAAGTGCCTGAAGAAATATTACCATTTGATTTTTCCCTCGAAACAGACAAAGAAGACACACAAAAATCGAATACTAAAAAGAAAAAAAATTCAGTTCACGCAAGCACAATGTGGTTCAAAAATGAACAATTATCTAAGGACGAACTTGACATTTCAAACCCAATTGACGCTTTTATTGCAAAACAACCAAACTTTAAACCACGATTAAATCTTGAACAAGAAGAAAAACATGAAACACAAGATATATCAGAAAATAGTGTTCAAGAAGGCGAATACTTGTCGGAAACATTAGCAAAAATATACATATCGCAAAAAAATTATACGAAAGCACTTGAAATATACGAAAAATTAAATTTGAAATATCCCCAAAAAAGTGTTTACTTTGCAAATCAAATTTTAGAAATAAAACAAAAATTAAAATAACAAATATCATGGATTTAGTTTTTAATATTTTAATCATCATTACAAGTATATTATTAGTATTAATCGTACTTGTTCAAAATTCAAAAGGTGGAGGGCTTGCTTCTAATTTTTCCGCATCAGGTCAAATGATGGGCGTTAAAAAAGAAACTGATTTTCTCGAAAAAGCAACGTGGACACTTGCAATTGCACTTGTATTCTTCTGCTTTATGTCAACTTCAAGTTTAGACAGGCAACGAACAACCGTTGAAAGACGTTCATCATTCGAAGAAAATGCACCGGCGGCACCTATGAGTGTTCCACAAGACGTGCAAACATCTGAAGATTTTTTACCTGAAGAAGACGGCGAATAAGTTTTTTTTATTACACAAAATACACACAAGATGTCAGTATGTCATTCATGCTGACATTTTTTGTTTTACCCCTCCTGAAACTATTATACATTTCGCAATTCGCTGCATCCAATATATTTACATACAAATAGAATTGGCACAAGCTATTAGACATATTTTTTATGGTAATGCCAAGCATTCGAATAAGCTGTGAAACACAAAAAACTGACAAATTTTCTTCAAAAAAACAAAAAAACATAATGGCACAAAAGATGCTATTATATGCGAAAATTAACGTTAAATCTAAAAAGTAAAAATATGGCAGAAATTAAAGGTAGACCACTCGCAGGAAAGGTCTTAGTAAAACCCGAAGAAGCAGAACAAAAAACTGCAGGAGGAATTATAATTCCGGATTCAGCAAAAGAAAAACCACTTCAAGGTAAAGTAATTGCTGTAGGAAAAGAAAAAAAAGATGAAGAGATGGAAGTGTCTGTGGGCGATTCAGTATTATATGGAAAATATGCCGGAACAGAATTATCAATTAACGGAGAAGATTTTTTACTTCTTTCACAAACAGATATATTACTAATTTTATAAAAAATAAGAAAATATTATGGCTAAAGAAATATTATTTAACTTAGAAGCACGAGATGCCTTAAAAAAAGGTGTTGACGCTCTTGCAAACGCAGTAAAAGTAACATTAGGACCAAAAGGAAGAAATGTTGTTATCGACAAAAAATTTGGAGCTCCACAAATCACAAAAGACGGCGTTACCGTTGCTAAAGAAGTAGAATTAGCAGATGCTATTGAAAACATGGGAGCACAAATGGTAAAAGAAGTTGCTTCAAAAACGAACGATGACGCAGGAGACGGAACAACAACTGCAACAGTTTTGGCTCAATCAATTATATCTGTAGGACTTAAAAATGTAGCTGCGGGAGCAAATCCAATGGATTTAAAACGTGGTATTGACAAGGCTGTGAAAGCAGTTATTAAATATTTAGATACATTAACCGAAAATATTCCCGGTGATGGAGACAAAGTTGAACAAGTAGCACGCATCTCTGCAAATAACGAAGTAGAAATCGGTAAATTAATTGCAGAAGCAATGAAAAAAGTAAAAAAAGAAGGTGTTATTACTGTTGAAGAAGCAAAAGGAACCGAAACAAGTGTCGAAATAGTTGAAGGTATGCAATTCGACAGAGGATATCTTTCTTCGTACTTTGTAACAGATACCGAAAAAATGGAAACAGTTCTTGACAATCCATATATTCTGTTATACGACAAGAAAATTTCTACTATGAAAGATTTACTTCCGTTACTCGAAAAAGCAGTACAAGAAGGTCGTACCTTACTTATTATTTCAGAAGATGTAGACGGAGAAGCATTAGCAACCTTAGTTGTCAACAAACTCCGCGGATCACTTAAAATAGCAGCGGTAAAAGCTCCCGGTTTTGGTGACCGACGAAAAGAAATGCTTCAAGACATAGCAATTCTTACAGGCGGTACGGTTATCTCAGAAGAAACCGGACTTAAATTAGAAGCTGCAACAGTAGATATGCTTGGAACATGTGAGAAAATATCCATTGATAAAGAAAACACAACAATTGTTAATGGTCACGGAGAAAAAGCACAAATCGAAGCTCGTGTTTCTCAAATCAAAAAACAAATAGAAAGCAGCACATCTGATTACGACAAAGAAAAACTTCAAGAACGTCTTGCTAAATTAGCAGGTGGTGTTGCAGTGCTTTATATTGGTGCAACAACCGAAATGGAGATGAAGGAGAAAAAAGATCGAGTTGAAGATGCATTAAGTGCAACTCGTGCAGCAGTTGAAGAGGGAATAATCCCTGGTGGTGGTGTTGCATTTATTCGCGCACAAGCAGCTCTTGAGAATTTAAAAGGCGATAACGATGACGAAACAACCGGTATTGAAATCATTAAACGGGCAATTGAAGAACCGCTTCGCCAAATTGTTGCTAACGCCGGAGGTGAAGGTTCAGTTATTGTTCAAAAAATTCGTGAAGGAAAAGGTGATTTCGGATATAATGCTCGTGAAGAACGTTTCGAAAATCTTAAAGAAGCAGGAATTATTGATCCTAAAAAAGTAGCTCGTATTGCTCTTGAAAATGCAGGTTCAATTGCAGGAATGCTTCTCACAACAGAATGTGTTCTTGCAGATGAAAAATCTGACGAACCTGCTGCTCCAATGGGAGGTGCTCCAGGAATGGGCGGAATGGGTGGCATGATGTAATTCATCACTCAATATATAACAGAATTAATTCTGTGCAAAGAGGCTGTTACAAATAACAGCCTCTTTTTTTTGCTCTATTCAGTTAGAAAAAAGGCACAAGACAAGAGGCATAAGACATATCATACCTGATATCTGTTTTTTGACACCCTTCCACCCATCACCTTTAAATACAGAGATTGCCACACTCCACTGCGTTCCGTTCGCAATGACGTGCTAGGTGCTCCGGTGGTGCTTTATGGAAAATATTTAATTTCTCGCAAAGTCGCAATGATTAATTATGCTGCCGTTTTCAAGGCGTTAAAAACGTGGCACCCACCACCGCAGCCATACGAACCTTTAGCTCAACGAAGTAATCCCTTTGCGTGGCTCTGCTAAAACGCACAATATAACGCCACAAAGTGGCAGTATAAATGGCAACACCTTGGTGTGTGTAATAAAAGCGTCCTGAAAGGGCAGCCTATAATTATAGAGAAATATATATACTTAACTTAATGACATTGTTCGCATGGCTTCTGCTAAAAAAAAAGCAGGAGTTTATAAAAACCCCTGCTTTACATTATATACATTCTGAAAAAATAATTATCGAATTAACAATACCGAACCATAGTTATCGTAACCGCCACGACCATTCGGTACACCTTTCCAGGTTTGGCCATCAATGAAAGTCGCATTAATTTTCCAAATATAGCTGTCAGATTTAAGAATTTTTCCATTATATCTTCCATCCCATTTACCGACAAAAACATTGTTTTCTACTTCATTTGAATACCATACAAGATTACCCCACACATCATAGATGTACACTTCCATCGCTTCCACATTAAATGCTTTCGGTTCAAAATAGCGAACACCATGAGCCGGGTTCATAGGTGCAAGAGCCGATGGTACATACAAACCGGTTTGAATCGTTATCAAAATATCATCGGTATATTGTGCTTTACAACCAAATGAGTTTTCTGCTGTCATGTATACATTCCATGTTCCCGGTTTATAATCAGGAACAAATAAGGGGTCTTCAACATTTTCATAGAGAATGGTTGTATCGATAAAACTATAATCCGAAACATTCTTTCCAAAATTCCAATGAACATCGTAGGTAATGAAATCGCTTATAATACCATTTCCGGTTTCCTCCCAAATAGAATCTTGCGTTGTACTGTCAATCATTCGCACAACATCCTCAGCTCCGGGACGATCTAGACTAAAATATGGTTCCGGATACGGTGCTGTTTTAACAAACAATGTATCGTGCTCAATACATTGAGCCCATGTCACCTCCGTTACCACAATAGTATCGTAGCCGGGAGTCGTCCAGTCAACATGCCGAATATTAAGTAAGCGGTCATCCCTCATATACATAATACCTCCATCAGTAATCGTCCAAATATAATCACTTCCTTCCACAAAATTTGTGTAGTACCGAACTTCACTATCGAATGCACACACAGAGTCCGAACCAATAATTTCGGGAGTAGCTGCAGGTGCTAATATCATAGAATCATTTACGTATTCACTACGACATCCTGTATTTTCATCAATATCCCATATACGAAATCTGTATGTTCCGGTATCTAATTCTAAATATGGGTCAAAAAAGTATCGAGTACTTCCTCGTAATGTGTCATTTTCATCACCGGTATCATAACTTACCCACGTAATATTTTGCGATCCAATAGCTCTTAATGGATCAATATCTTCACCTTGACAAATAACATCACCCAAAATAATAGGTTTACGAGCATAATCATGTACAGTATAGGTAAATGATTTCATATCACTTCTACATGGGCTACGACCATCCACAGCTACTTCATATCGAGCACGAATTGGGTTTACTGAAGGATCAGTGAAATATTCGTCTAAATCAATATTTACAACCTGATTTTCAGATTCTATATCACTACCGGCAAAATACCAATAAATCTCATCGCCATTTTTAAGAGCTGGTTCTAAATTCTCTATTTCAAGAATGCTTCCATCGTCATAAACACATTTACTAGATAGTCCAACAAAGTCAAACTCAGGTTTTTCAATTACATCAAGAACAACCGTATTCATAACACTACGACAACCTTGATCATCATTAATTATATAATACGTTTTATCAGCATTAGTAATAGTACTACGTGCAGGTATAAAAAATTGTCCATCTTCAACTTGTGATGAATTTGAAAGATCACCCGCAGTATACCAAATTGTTCTATTATCACCTGTATTAAAAGTAGGTGCTTGCTCATCGTTTTCACACATAGCTTTGGAAGCAGCTACTGGCATAGTTGGCGTCTGAATTATTTCAAAACTAAAGTCTTTAAAAGGACTTTTACATCCATCAACTTCTTGACGAACTTTATAGCGTTGAATACCTGCACCAATAATTACATGTGTAAATGTATTTCCTGTTCCGACAGGAGTTACACC
Organism: Bacteroidales bacterium; assembly: GCA_027858745.1. Lineage (GTDB taxonomy): Bacteria > Bacteroidota > Bacteroidia > Bacteroidales > UBA1715 > JAQICB01. Next base: position 359 of record JAQICB010000083.1, on the reverse strand, counting down.
ATCATTTTTAAACCATTCAATAGTCCCCAAAATATCACCGGATGCAGTTAATACCGTATCCGTAACATCTTGACATATAGGACTAATCGGCGCTATAGTTGGTTGATTTGGTAAATCCTTAATTGTATACTCTACCGGCGCTTTCTCACTCTCACAGTCATTTACCGTTTCGGTTGCATACAAAGTGTACTCTCCCGGCATCGTTTTGTCTTCTGGGGTATAACATAATTGATTTGTTTTTAATTTCGTTGTTGCATTCAAACTTCCATACCAATTAATATACCCTGTTGGATCCGCCGGAGTAGCACATACCGGTATGTTTGGTTTATTCAAACATATTTCTGCCGGTGTGGTTGTCG
>JAQICB010000135.1 GCA_027858745.1 Bacteroidales bacterium | reverse complement strand
TGATAATATTGTCGTATTGGCCAACCCGGAATATCTTCAAAATCTTTTGCATCCCACCAACCATAAAACATTGGTCCATATATTTCAGCTTCAGGAGATATTTCTTTTACGATTGATGCTATTTCTATAGATTTTGAAAATAACTCCTCAATTGTTAAATTTTCAGAACGAATCAAGGGATGTGTTCTATTCCATAATGCCGGTTCATTATCAATGCCAAAAGCATCGATTCCTCCTTCACCTATTCTACCAAGAACTTCGGATAAATAGTTAACATATTCATCTATATACACAACCCCATCTGTTTTATCGGGACTTAATGAAAATACTGTACCTTTTCGAAATACTATTGAATCCCAGCGATCGCTTGGTGCTGCCTGCTCTTCAGTCACAACACCGTTTGCGTCAGCTGCAACATAACCGGCTGCTTGAAGAGTAATCAAGCTATATTGATTTCGTGCATGTGCCGTTTCTACATTTTTCATTACTGTTATAGCCGGTATTGAACTTTCTGAATCTGAAATGCCATTTAAAAAATAACGATCAGAAGTATTAAAATAATCCTCACCCGCATTTGAAAAATTATTTTCCCAGTTATATGTAGTTGTTCTATTTCCTCCCCACCGCATGGCAGAGGCGTTTTTTGTCGGCACATTTGCTCCATACACATACGGACTTATCGGCGATTGTTCTGCTTGCACATCGACATTTACAACAACGTCTTGTGCACTCAAAAAAAGAATGCAGGTTACAAATAAGCTTGTCAGCGAAATTTTTCTCATAGGATTTAGTATTTATTAATATAAAAAAACCTCGATATGATTTATTACTATAAAATCACATCAAGGAAGTATAATATGTGTACTATAAATAATAGTTACCTTATTTTTCTTGTTTAAAGGGACTACTGGTTGTAACTGTTCCATCTGCTAATTCATAGTAGATTTTTCCATCAACTGAATACACTAATGGTATTCCTTTTTTCCTGTTTTCTTGCTGAACCTTTCGGATTGCATGATTGCCGATTGATTCAATTTCAAAACCTTTTAAATAAAGATTCAAATCAGAAAATTTTTTAACCTCCATAGTTAAATCATTTAAAATTGTTCTACAAATTTATAAAAATAATCTTTGTTTTTTATATAAAATTGATTTTTTATTCCCAACGCTATCTCAATAAATTTATTTTCAGAGTTATAGACCAAAAACCATTTGTCTGCTAAATTTTTATAATTCAACCAAAAATTTTCTTTACTACGATAGTATCTTCGTACCACATCTTTGTCGGGAACATGATGCCCACCTTTCAATACACGTTCTTTAATTCTTTCGATACACACATTGGGCGAATACAAAAAAACATATACTAAAATCACCTCATAGCCGTCTTTATGAAATTCGGGTATCATTTTATTAAGATACGAGCCCGAAAGGGTACTTTCTATTAATATACTAAGTCCTTTTTTCTTATATTCTTTTAATTGTGTAAAAAAAACTTTACCTGCACTTACGCTTGCTTTGCCCATATCTTCGGGATTCAATTCTTTGGCAATATCGTCTGCATTTAAACACACCATGGGGTGCATTGCTAAATAACTATGCGTAAATGTTGTTTTTCCGGAACCATTCGGTCCACCAATAATTACTAATTCCTTCTTCTCTGCCATTATTTTGTGTAAACTCTTTTATTCACAATTAATATATAAACGCTCAAATCGTTCCAAATATCTAAATTTTACATTACATATTATTACAATATACTTTTTTTTTGGTGGAAAGTTACAAAAAAAAAGGCAGAGAAGAATTCTCTGCCTCGCATCCTAAATAAATACTAACCTAAGAAAGGTCTGTTGAGAAGATTTTATATAAAAATATTTTTATATCAATTCTTAATCGTAACACCACAAAAATATTACATGAATTGTTTAATTAGTACGTATTTTAAAGCTATTTCTTTTTTTTTTGGCGAATGTGTGTTATTTAATGGTGAAATTCATTTTTTGACCTGTAAATTAAATTTGGCGACAGTTAAGATTATATTCTTTAAAAATTTGAAGAATTGTATTTTCGGCTGTTACTAATTGTGAATCAACCCCGGCTTTTTGTGCTCCTTCAACATTTTCGACCTTATCGTCTAAAAAAAGTGTACATGATGGTTCAATATTATAGTTTTTTAGAATTGTTGTGTACGTCTCAGGATAGGGTTTCCGCATGCCTATAGAACTTGAATACCATACGGTGTCGAATAAATCTTCCAAGCTTTCAATAATTCCTTGTTTACTCATATTCTTTCTAAATGCATGTATATGTAACTCATTCGTGTTGCTTAATAAATGAATTGTAAAATGAGTACGTAGTGTTTTTAATAAATCAATATGCACAAGGGGAAAGTCTAAAAGCATCGCATTCCAAATTGAAATGAATTTTTCTCGTGAAATTTCTTTTTTTGAGACGTGTTGAACTAATGAAATAAATACATTAGATGTTATTTTTCCACATTCATAATCTAAAAACTGTGCTCGCTCAATCAAAATAGGCATAACATCTTCCGGTGCACATTCGAAATAAAATGCCAACTGTGAAAATGTTTTATACTCATCTAAATTGAGTATTACACCTCCAAAATCAAAAATGATGTCAGTATATGTTTTTATCATATTATATATTTTTGTATTCAGGTATTTCTTGTAAAAAGGTATATGATTTTGTATAAAAATCTATCTCACACGCAAAAATAGTAATACCATTAGTAACAATTAAAAAAGGCGCTTTAATCACAATGTTATAATTAGCTATTTGCTCAAATACATTTTGATTTATTCGCACATTAGGAGATTTACATTCAACTAAGAGCAAAGGATTTCCCTGAGAAGTGTATGATAAAATATCTGCTCTTTTGGGTAAAGAATACAACTCAAGACCAACTTCGGAATTCATTAAACTTTTAGGATATTTTTTTTCATGTATCAAAAAATGTATCATTTGTTGCCTAACCCACTCTTCGGGTGTCAATCGAACATATTTTTTTCGCAATACATCAAATACATATTGTTTGTTTTGCATTTTTTTTACCGATAAATCATACTGAGGTAAAGATAGTTTATACATTTTGTGTATTTTTACATAACAAAAGTACAATAAAGTTTGAGAGAAGGAAATATGGATTATAAACAAATAACTCAGGAAATCGATAAAAAAATATTTTACCCTATATATTTACTATCCGGGGAGGAACCATACTATATTGACCTTATTTCTGACCATATTGAAGAGCGTGCTCTTACCGAAGAAGAAAAAGGATTTAACCAAACTATTGTATATGGGAAAGATTCTGACGTTGAATCCATAATTCAAATGGCAAAACGATATCCGATGATGTCTAATCATCAGGTTATTATAATTAAAGAAGCTCAAGAGCTCAAAAATGTTGAACATCTCCATTATTATGCACAAAATCCTTTGCCATCCACAATCCTAGTTATTTGTTATAAGTACAAAAAATTTCCAAAAACCACAAAACTTGCAAAATTAGTTCAATCGAAAGGACTTATTTTTGACTCCGCAAGAATTCCTAACTACAAGATTGATTCGTGGATTGTAAATTTTGTCAAGGAAAAATCATACAAAATAGACACAAGTACGGCGATTTTGCTTGGTGAACATTTAGGTTCTCAGTTACACAAAATAGTAAATGAACTCTCAAAACTGATGTCTATTCTTCCGAAAAACTCAATAATTACGAAGGATAATATTGAAAAAAACATTGGAATATCTAAAGATTATAATGTTTTTGAACTATCTAATGCATTTGGAGAAAAAAATGTACTGAAAGTAAATAGAATTTTAAATTATTTTGCCGTCAATTCAAAAGATAATAGAGCACCTGCAATTATTGCAAGTTTATACTCATATTTTCAAAAAATATTACTATTATATTTTATAACAGATAAATCGAACACAGCAATATCCCAAACACTTGGAATATCTCCGACACCGTTCATCATCAATCAATACAAAGCAGCACAAAAGCGATACTCTGCACAGAAACTAACAAAAATAATCAGCATTTTACGGATATACGACATGAAATTTAAGGGTGTTAACGCATCATCAAGCTCTCAAGGAGATTTATTAAAAGAAATGGCATTTAAAATACTTCATTAATAATCAATGGGCAAAAAAATTCTCTATACTGTCCCTCACAGATTCAATCGCAGTCCGGGTCAACGATTTCGCTGTGAACATTTTATTCCTCATCTGGAAGAAAAAGGATTTTCTATTACTTATTCTCCTCTCCTTTCGGAATGGGACGATACTTTTTTTTATAAAAAAGGAGCGTATATTTTTAAATTGGTCATTTTTTTTAAAGCTTTCTTTCGAAGAATTCGCGATATAATTCGAGCACCTCAATATGATATTATTTTTATTTACCGCGAAGCCTTCATGCTAGGAACTACTCTTTTTGAAAGAATTTTTTCGTTATATAATTGCACTATTATTTATGACTTTGATGATTCTATTTGGCTGCACGATACATCTGAAGGAAATGAAAATTTATCATGGTTGAAAAAACCATCAAAAATAAATACTATTCTTCGTATGGCAGATCTTGTTATTGTTGGCAATGAATATCTCGCAACATATGCTCGTCAATTTTCACAAAACGTAGAAATTATACCTACCACAATAGATACGAATTACCACAACCCATCTGAGTTAAAAAACACTAACAAATCTCCTGTTGTTATTGGTTGGACAGGCACGGAAACAACTCATAGACATTTTAGCATTATAGAAACGGTTTTGCAAAAACTACACAAAAAGCACAAAACCGACATCGAATTTCACGTTATCAGCAACATTCCATACAACAGCACACACATACCCATAACATGGAAAAAATGGTCATTAGACTCAGAGATTGAAAATTTACAAGAATTTGATATTGGCATTATGCCCTTACCAAACGACTCATGGTCTCAAGGAAAATGTGGGTTCAAAGGTCTGCAATATATGTCTTTGGAAATACCAACAATTATGTCACCTGTCGGCATAAACACTAAAATTATTAATCATGGCACTAACGGATTTTTAGCTCAGACCGAAGAGGAGTGGTTACTTATACTTGAAAAACTTATACAAGACACAAAATTACGAGAATCAATTGGAAAAGAAGGTCGAAAAACTATATTATCAACCTATTCTGTTGAAGCTCACAAAGAAATATACAGAAATCTTTTCACAAAAATTACGGAATAAGAACTCAGCAAGATTAATATCAGCCTGTTAAATAATTTTATGTAAAAAAGGTATTTTGGTATATTCCGAAAAAAAATATGGCTCATTGACAGCACCAAATCCTTTATAAAACTGAGCGACGCCGGGAATTTTCGAACCCTCAAAATCTAATTGTTTAGAAGTACCCGCATATGATTCAATACAAGATTGAACTAAAAAAAACATTGCCTTTTTATCTTTTCCTTCTTCATTTGAACCCGCAAGAAAATAATACACTTTCGTTTCAGTCACGATAAAAGCAACAGCAGCAACGATATTATCACCCGAATATGCAGCCAAACAATGCAGCATATCTTTCTTATGTATAACCTGAACAAGATGCGCCATGCTCAAAAGATACGATTTGGGTATAGAGTAAATTAAAGTATTTCGGAAAAAATTGAGAAAATTATCGGGTGAAATAGCCTCAATACGCTGAATTACTGTCTGTGCTTTTTTACAATTTCGCACACAATTTTTATTAAATTTTGCTTTAATTCCAGCATATTCCTGCGATAAATCGATAACATAATTAGGTTCTTCTTTTACTCGCGAAAACAATAAAGAATGATATGATGAATACCGAATGCTAAAGTATCGTTTGCTATGCTTTGTAAAATCAGAAATAATTTCGGCTGTAAGAGGCTGACACGAAAATATACCTAACTTTTGACAAAACGGTGGTTGCACAATATAGGTAAATCCATACATACGTTTCACCGGAAGAGGCATAACATATTCGTAATCGTTTTTCACTAATGCACACCATCCGGGAGAAACAGCATCTAAATACCAACTATATGCATACACTTCGGGGTGTAGGGAATTTGCAACACAGGTATCCCATTTGAGCTTATCAATAGTATTGTGAAGAAGAAACTGTATCATTCAGTAAATCGTGTAAATAAGGTTCGAAAAATATTTGGTCTTTTTCGATTGTTGTGCGCTTGAGCTTTCCGCTTATTTTTCCTCATACGTTTACGTACCTCTTTTTCCTGAATTCTATCATGATGGTCTTCATATTCCTTCCGTTGAATCTTATCTCTTCTCCGCATATTTCTCCTAATCTGACCTTTTCGTAAAGGTTTATCAGGTGCTTGTGTCATTTTATCAACTTTATCATCAACCTCTTTTTGAGCTTGTTCAGGACTTTGTTCAGGAACAAACACATCCTTCCGTGAACGACATTGGGTACTCAAAATCAAAAAAGAGAATAAAAAAATATTTAAAAAGTAAAATAATCGTTTTGACATAAAATTTTTGAGTGATGTATTATGTTTACATTTGTATTTACAAAGATAAACTTTCTGTATTAACAATAAAATTATGCGATTATTATTCTACACGTTATATATAATACTCCTTTTTTCTTCCTGCAGAAAAGAAGAAAATCCTGTTCCAAAAATGTCTTTGAATAAGGTTGTGATTTATAATATTGAAGATGACGCCCAGTATTCTGAATTACGAACTATCAATGAATCAGTCTATTTTAACAGGAGAAATACCTGCGACGGATTCAACTGCAATGGCATTGTGATTTTTCGAGCTCAAATTCAGGGTGCATACGATGACTTTAGAGTGTATGACAGAACTTGCACGTTCGAAGCAGACACATGTGCTATGATAATTGACAGCGAATATTCCGAAAAATTAGTTTGTCCGTGCTGCGGCTCTGTTTTTAATATGACAGGAGAATATATGGAAACAGGACCTGCAAAGTTTCCCCTTCAACAGTACGACTGCACGTTTTACAAGGGAGATTTACGAATTTATTAAAATATAAATTTTGGGCTTAATTAAAAGAATCTTATAACGTTATTTTCTTACCGTCTTTGGTGTGATACGAATACTCCAAAAAGCTGTAATCACTAGACTCGACAACAGAAATACTCATAGAATATCGGAATTTCCATTTGAGAATTACCGGTACAATTCCTTTCGTTAGATATCCTGCAATCACCGGGTGTGTTTTCACAATTACATTCTTAATTTTCAAGACCTTTGTAATATGACGAACATCCAATTCAATTTTATGAATAAAATTAATACTTGGTGAAATTTGTCCCGTTCCGCTACACGTAGGGCACATTTCATTCGTGTTTAATTTTAATTCGGGTCGAACACGTTGTCTGGTAATTTGCATCAATCCAAAACGACTCAATGGCAAGATATTATGTTTTGCTCTATCGGTAGACATAGCTTCTTTCATTGTCTCGAACAACTTTTGTTTATTAACAGATGTTCGCATATCAATAAAATCGACAACAATAATACCTCCAAGGTCACGCAAACGAATTTGTCGAGCAATTTCTATTGCCGACGATTTATTTACATCAAATGCATTTGACTCTTGATCTTTTTCGAATTTCGTTCTGTTACCACTGTTTACGTCAATAACATGGAAAGCCTCTGTTCGTTCAATAATTAAGTATGCACCATTTTTAACCGGCACCGTTTGTCCAAACGAACTTTTAATTTGTCTTTCAATACCAAATTGCTCAAAAATGGGAGGTCCTGCCGAATATAATTTCACAATTTTTGCTCTATCCGGAGCAATTGTCGTAATATATTCTTTTAACTCATCTTTAAGTTCAGAATCGTCAGTAAGAATATTATTGAACTCAGGGGTGAAAATATCGCGCAACAAAGCAGATACACGATTCATTTCACTCATTATTAAATACGGAGCTTTCTGTTTATTTTTTCGGATTTTTCGAAGTGCTTTTTCCCATTTATCAATCAAAATTCGAATTTCTCCTTCAATATCAGAAATAGAAGAACCTTCAGCAGCAGTACGCACTATAACACCATAATTTTCAGGGGTAAGAGCACGTACAACACGTTTGAGGCGTTTCTTCTCATCGAGAGATTTTATTTTCTGAGAAATAGAAATTTTATTAGAAAAAGGTAACAATACAATATTCCGTCCTGCGATTGAGATTTCGGAACTTAAGCGAGGCCCTTTGGTAGAAATAGGTTCTTTTGCTATTTGAACAAGCACATATTGACCGGGTTCAATAACATCAGAAATATTACCGTTCTTATCAATATCTGGCAATCGTTGATATTTCTGAAATTGACGAATCGGTTTCGTTGTAAAAAGCTCCTTTAATAGTTTTGACAACGAACTGAATTGTGGACCTAAATCGTGATAATGAAGAAAAGCATCTTTATCGTATCCGAGATCAACAAACACCGCATTTAACCCGGAGATTATTTTTTTAACTTTTGCAATGTAAATATCTCCAACCGTAAATTGATTCGTGTCAGCTTGATTATGAATTAATTCAACTAAATGATTGTCTTCTACAAGTGCAATATCAATCTTTGAATCCTGACTTCGTATTATTACTTCTTTTTTCACCCGTAAAATTTTTGGTAATATATGTATGCGCATAATTTAAAAATACGCCACAAAATAAGCATGTGCAAGAAACAGTAATCCTTTGAAGCAACGTGCTTCAAAGGATTACTATTCTTTGTTGTATGATAAAAAGATTATTTCTTTTTATGTCTGTTTTTTCTAAGACGTTTTTTTCTTTTATGCGTTGCCATTTTATGGCGCTTATGTTTTTTTCCGTTCGGCATAATAAAATCCTCCTATAATTATTTAACGTTTTCTTTCACTATATTCACAAATGTTTTGGCCGGTTTAAACGATGGCACATTATGTGCAGGAATAATAATCGTTGTGTTTTTTGAAATATTTCGTGCTGTTTTTTTAGCTCGTTTTTTAATTACAAAACTCCCAAACCCACGAAGATACACATTGTTTCCCTTCTTTAATGCATCTTTTATCGCCTCCATAGATGATTCAATAGTTTTTTGAACTATCACTTTCTCAACTCCTGTTTTTTTAGAAACTTCATTTACAATGTCTGCCTTTGTCATTTTTCTTATAATTTAATTATCAACTAATTAACTTTTAATTTATTTTGAGGGAACAAATATACTATAATTAATTTAAATGAAATAATAAAAAAGAAATATTTCGGGAAATATATTTCTAATTTAAAAGTGGGTCATTACTTTCCAATGCTTTATCGGCACAGTTCTTATTCTTATCTTTATATCTCGCGGTAAGAATAACAAACTTATCGCTTATTGTGTCAAACGGTACAGTCAAATTTTCGTCTTTATACAAAATCAATTCGTACTCATAAATACCGGATTTAAGAATTCTGGCATTATATGTTTTATAGTAACCTAAAGACATGTCTGTAGCTACATAACCTTGAAATAAATTGTTATCATTATCATAATTGGTATATCGACGCACCTTAACCGTATCATCCGGAATCTTAATATATAGTTTATTATATGGAAATTTCTCGATACCACCAATATAAAAATATGAATTTATTTTATCAATATTAAGCGTGTCTTCATTTATACGACATGGACACATAGTGTCGTTGCCTTGTCTGATTGCTTCTAATGCTTGTTCTTGAGTGCATAATTTTGATTCGTCCAAAACACTCGGTTTTACCCAATCATTAGACGCAGGATCCCATATCATAGAATCACAAAAATCATAGTTATTGATTGTCATAACCGGATGTATTATTATGGCAGAATCAGTCCCGTAGACTTTCTCCATCACTTTAATCCCCTCATAATCACAGTTTAAAACCTCTTCTTCTTGTTGACATGATGTTATCAACAAGGCAAACGTTCCCAAAACGAAAGCGGTTAGATAGACAAATTTTTTCATAATTAATATCTTTATTATATTCTAATACTTAACTTACAAAAATACATATATTTATTTAAAAAAATAAACTTCTTCCAAATATACTATGTTTTATCCTATTTTTCAATAATTTAGTGGCATGAATTTATTTTTTTCTCTATATAAAATTCCTTTTTTCTTTATTATCGTCGCAATCCTGACGCAAAGTATTGAAGCAATTTTCTCTGTTTCATTTGCTCACTTTGGCATTAAGCCTCTCGATTTCAATGGCTTTTTGGGCATATTTCTTTTTCCGTTAATTCATGGATCCTGGGAACATTTATTTTCAAATATGACTACGCTCATAATTTTATGCGGAATTCTTTTTTATCATTTTCACTCTGTTTCGCATATCATTTTTTGGACATCTTACCTCATACCCGGACTTATTACCTGGATTATCGGACGTGATTCTTTTCACATTGGAGCAAGTGGAATTACCTATTCTCTCATGGCATTTTTAATATTCATCGGTTTTTTCGCAAAAAAAAGAAATATCCTCGCAATATCGTTTGCTATGTTATTTTTACATAGCGGGTTTATATGGGGCATGATACCACAATCGACTGGAATCTCATGGGAAACACATGTTGCCGGCTTTTTTGTCGGTCTTGCTCTCGCTTATTTTTTTAAAGATTTCTCCTTTTCATCGTACCAAATTCCCAAGAAAAATCTATACTCCCCTCATTCTACAACATTCGACGATGAAACATCATTTACCTATACAGTAAAAAAGAAGTCACAAACCTAATCATTTCTTTATAATTCGACTTGCATAGACTGAACCGTCGACCGTTTCAACAGTTAATATATACATTCCTGCCGGAACAGAAAGTACAGAATATTGCGTAGAATTATACGCTGATAGTTGATATGAACTTCCTAATAAAGAATGTAACTGAACGGAAAGAATGGTCTTCTCTGTTTCGATATACACATATGAACTGCTGTGCGTAGGATACACCTTAAAATCTGAAGCAAAATCTAAAATGTCAGTTCCACAATCAAGTATATTACTTATAGTTACTATGGCATTTGTAGAAACATCTTGAACTAAGATGCGGTAAAATTGTTCTGAAATTTCAGCAGGTACTATATATGAAGTATCTTCACGAGAAACAGAGGATATTGTATCCATTAATTGAGAATCAGAACCTGCAACAACAACATATCGATAATCGACACTATTGTGCAGATAATTCCATGTGAGTTGCACAGAATCTGCCGTCGATATTTGTGTCATGAACACTGTAGATAAACCATCAGAAAATTCTGATTCACCATTACAGTAATCATAAGAAGTTAATGCATATTGAATTGAATGAGGTACCATATCTTCTTCAACATATTCATATTGCATTGTAGTCATGCTCGCAATTTGCACAAAACTTTCTGTATTATTAGTGCGAGCATATACTCTATATTCATCAATAAAAGGCTCTGTAGACTCTTCCCTCTCAATCACAACACGATTACCTAATTCATTGTAAGAAACAGAAGATAAGAGAGGTTTAGGTAAATTATGAGGAGTAAAATCTACAAGAAAATCGTGTTGATACACCGTACTGTCATCCTGAATCTGAACCCTTATAGTGTTTTTATATACCGAACATTTTTCAATTGCCGAAACGTTTAATATGGTTCCTTGAACCGACGCGTCGACTCCGTCCCCTTGAGAAACAAAGGCATTATATTGTGGGTTTTTATTATCTATATAATACTCAGACAAATCTATGTGTTTTTGAAGCGTATATGCATCTAAAGACACATCTTGTACAGCAAAAACTTTTTCCTTTCCAAGTCCTGCATTACGGATATAAAGCGTTTTTGTAGCTTGCAATTCTCCTAAATCGTCCGGATCAATATACAAACGAATACCAACAATGCGATTAGAATCAAGTGGATGCTCGGCTTCTCGATATCCCTGATTTTCTCTATTCCACCATTGTGCAGATGAAACATCAATCAACACATCGTCAAAATTAACAGAAAATGAATTCCATTTCGTATCATCCGAAACATTTACACCTCCTTGAGTTGGTGGGATTATTATGTGAGGAGAATATTTATTGCTTATCTTACCGTTGACATCTACTAATTGAACCTGCAATACAAGACTATCTGTTGACTGAGCCTGGAAGTGCATCAGTCTATTTTCGTGAGGAGAAAAATCAACCGAGAACCCATACAAAGTATCATGCTCCACAGGAAGTCCATCATAATCAGTCACAAAATAATTATCTGTATCACCATGTTTATCAACCGTTAATAACTGAACAAACTGATTGTTTTGAGGATACGCAGTATTGGTAAAATCAATAGTAAGAATATTTTGTGCAAAATCAATATCATATTGTGAATCAGCCTGAATTCTCTCTATTGAAAAACCGGTATAATCAGAAAAAAAGGGAATTTCGGATAAATTTTTAGTATAATCTTCAACATGCCAGAGAGAATTTAGATGCGGATTTCCAATTACAACATTCCGTATAACAAATTCTTTAAGCAGTCCCGGCGTTCCAAACCCAACCGGGTCAACATATAAATTAAAACCGGCTATAGTAATTGAATCTAATTTATGAACATCATTTCGTAAACCATTATTTGATCGCCTCCACCATGAAGTTGACCATTCATCTTTCATTACACCATAATCTCCGGAAGAAGGAATTGAAGGTGTCCATGCCATAGTAATTTTTTCCCATTTACTTTCATCGGCAACATCAATTCCACCTGTTGTTGCATTCACAAACACTTTGGCTTCTACTGAATTACTTATTTTACCTTGTATATCCACCAGTGTACCAAAACAATTGAGGGATTGTTTGGTTTGTATTTCAAATGTAACAATACGCTGTTCCTGAGACGAAAAATTCACAGAATATCCCTGAGCAACTAAACTTTCGACAGGCTCACCTAATACATTTTTAGTAAAAACATTAGTCGTATCGCCATGCCAAACAAGTGAATAAAAATCTAAAGACGGCCAAGCGGAATAATCTGACGGCTTCACGAAATCAACAAACATCATATTATCGAGAAAAGAATACAGATATGCAGAATCTTCAGACTGTTTTACATACTCAGCAATTGAATCGATAAATACCGAATCAAACAAAGGAAGCGAATAAACAGAAGAGGTTTGATTACGAACCTGCCACAAAGAATCAGTATATTGAGAATACATCATTTGTACATAAAACAACATACTCACACATAAAAGAATATATTTTCTCATACCACACAAACATAAAATTCAAAGGAAAAAATCTTCCTCTTACAGTATACTGATTTTGGTGCTTAAAAGTTCAAAAAAGGTTCAGGAAATCGTATACCCACCATAATTTCATGAGTACCGAATGAATCTTTTCGAAGCTGCGAGTAGGTTATATCGTATGCATAGGCAAAATAGAACTTTTTTTGATATGCATATCCTATCATTAAAGAAACGGCATCACCGGAACGATACCCTAAACCTGCCCAGGCCGTTTTTTCATATACTAAGCGAGCACTTGCTTCAACTTGAAATGGAGTTTGGGGAGATTTTCGCAAAACCAAATTAGGCTCTAATACAAATCCATAACTTAAGCGATAATTGTATCCACCTATAAGAGCAACATCTGTTTTTAAACGATTTATAGCACCGTCAACACGCACAGTATCATCGATTTCTATAATAGTGAGTGAATTGTTAAATAACTGATTTGCAACAATACCTCCATAATAATCACGTGCTTTAATATACACTCCAAGTGTGGCATCGGGACGAATAAAGGAATACTCTTCAGGATTCAAATTTGGTTCATCCTGAATAGTGACAAAAGAAGAGGAATTAATTGAATAATCAATCACACCGAAATTTACCCCAAAAGACAAATCTGTTGTTCTATCAAGTGCTATTCTATAAGCATATGCACCATAGACGCCAAATTTTGAAAATGGTCCGTATGTGTCGCTATAAATAATACCTCCCCAACCCATTGATAATTCTTCGAGATTACCATGAACACTAAAGGAGGTTGTGAGCGGTGCACCTTCAATACCAATAAATTGATATCGTCTGTTAATCTGAGCTTTCAGAAAATCATCTGTTCCCGCTATCGCAGGATTGATTGCAAAATCATGTAACATATACATTGAATACAATGCCGTTTGCTGTGAGTACGCGGCAGATAATGACGCAATACAAATCGTAATAATATAAATAAGATGTTTCATCATAATCTAATACAAAATTGAAATAATTCCTGCTTTTGGTGATGTACTATGAGCATCATTAAACTCTATCAAATAATAATATGCATTCATAGGTAATAGTTTTCCATTATCATTTTTTCCATCCCATGGATTTGAATAATACGGAACGTCGCTTTCGAACACTTTAACTCCCCATCTATTATGAATAGTAACCTTCGCATTCGGACACATATATAAATATGGAATTTCCCAAACCTCATTTTGTCCATCACCATTTGGCGTAATAAGATTAGGTATATACATATTTTCATACACATTTACCGCAACAGAAGCCTTTTCTACACAACCATTACGAGTTGTTGCCGTTGCATAATAATATGTTGGTTCAACCGCTTTAATATGCAATCCGTAATACTCGGAATTAACGTACGCAGATTGATTAGTAATTGTATCTTGCAAATGCCCGCGTGCATCTTTTATCTCGTTAAGACTTGACCACGCAACCGAAACAATTCCATCCTCATCGGCACTTTCATACACATACCATGGTTCCGGAATAGGATTAATTAAAAAATATTCATTCTTTATCGCAAAAACCGAATCATCACCCACATAATTATCGAATATATCAACAACTTCTAATGCAAAATCCAGAGAATCATGATGAGAAATAATGAAATCTGCTGAAGGAGAATAACAGCCATCGACACTATATTGAACTGTCAACAAAGAACTGTCAACATAAAATGAACTCATGGGTTTCGCCCAAATTGTTGCACCGGATTTATGACTCAAACGAGATATGACATTTTGAGGCTGCGTATTCCATGAATAGTCAGGTGTCTCTGATGCCGGCACATAATCATGAGTATACGTAATTCCGGGATGAGATTCAAGTCGTAAAGAATCTCCCAAACAAATTGCGTTTCGATCAAATATGGTTTCTTGAACTGTTGAAATACGATTTGTCAAATTAACTAAAGCATCAACCGAGCCCGCATCAAAAGTTTGCGTACATCCGTTGCCATGCGATAGGGTTATTTGATAATTTCCTGCAATTAAATTATCTGCCACTTCATCGGTTTGACTTGCTTTATCATTCCATGAAATAGTATAGTCTGAAAAATCAGAGATTGTTGAATAATTCGCAAGATTACTGTAATCGCCATATTTGGTAATTATTTCTCCTAATTCAATTTCCCCGTCAGGCACATTTTGATTTAACTGCTCATCTAAATAATAATTACAATGCGTATGACCTATCAGTGTTGTAATACTATCAATAACTAATGGATACGTATAATTGGTATATTCATTGAAACAAATACCTAAAGAATCTTCAACTCGAAAAGCATACGTACCTTCACTCAATCCATCATTCACAACATTTGTAAGCCCATCATAGAAGGTATAATCTTCAGAATTATGCCACTGGAATTTATACGGCGGATTATGTCCGAAAATGGTGTCAATAATAATTCTCCCCGTTTCGGCTTGGTCGACACATCCGGTATTTTTTACCGAAAAGAGGACAGTGATTTTAGGTGGCTCCTGCAAATCGTACGTAACCGTATCACTTAAACACTGACGCGAATCCCTTACATGAACTTTGAGAGTACCGGCAGGCACAGAATCAATATGCAATGTCGAATCAATAAGCTCGTCTTCATCTAAATACCAGAAAAATTTATAGCCCGGGTGACCTCCTGAAACTAAAGCGGTCACATCTCCGGTGCCTTTATTACAATAAATAGGACGCGTTTCCACAAAACTAAAGGTCATTGGATCAGGATTTTGAAGCGAATTAAAAGTGTGCGAAACAAGACAATTTCTTGAATCCTCTACATACACCGTATACACACCTTGAGCCAAATTTTCGGCACGTTTGCTTGTATTCGTCGGCTCATGATCCCACGAGTACGTAAACGGTGCATATCCATTATTGGTTCCTACCTCGAGAGTACCATCAGCATCACCAATACATGAAATTAAATATCTATCTTGTTCATACAAACTAAAATCAGAAACATCATCAACTTTAGCACTATCTTTTACCACACAGCCATTACCATCTGTTATGGTAATACCAATATATTCCGGATAAGCATCAAAAAACTGAGGAGATGTTGTTCCATCCTCCCACAAATACGTTACCGGTGCCACAGCATTAAGGACTTCAACATGCATTTCACCAGTTGAATCTTTACAATACGAAGGCATATCTGTTATAAAAAACCTACGAAGTTCAGGGCTTTGCTCTACAATAAATAACTTTTGAACTGCACACACACTTGAATCTTCAGAAACGGTTACCGTATATTCACCTGCCACCAAACTATCATTAAGAGGTCCAATAGAATCATTCGACCATGTATAAGTATAATTTGAACTCACACCATCTGTTGCAATAACCTCAATCAAACCGGTAGTGTCTCCATAGCATACAATGTCTTTTTTCTGAACAAGACTTATATCAATTGGTTTTTCTTCGACATCAAAAACAGCAGAACGTTTACATTCGTTATCATCAGTTACCGTTACATAATATTGATCGGTACAGAGAGAATCAGCAAAATGCAGAGTATCACCATTTGACCATGAGTACGAATATGGAGCAACGCCACCGGAAGTAAGCACACGATACGATTCGTTACATGGCAAACAATATGTGATAGCACGACGTTGAACATCATCAACAGACAAATCAGAATTATCATTTAACACAAGTATTGTATCCAAAGCACAACCTTTATCGTCTGTAAGCGTCAAACTATATACTCCGGGTAAAATATCTTCTAAAAGCGGATTGGTATCCCCTGTTCCCCATTGATAAGTATAGGGAGCAAAGCCACCTGATGCAGCAACATTTATTTTTCCATTCGGGGTATTACAATCAGGGTCAACAGTACTGCTTGTCAATTCCAAACGAGGAATCGTGTCAACAATATCAACACTATCAAGCATCTTACATCCTTGAGCATCACGAATTTGAACATATTGCCAGCCAACACATAAATTAGATGCAGCAGAGTCCGTTTCAGAAGAAGACCATGTATATGAATACGGAACAGAGCCACCATCAACGAGCACACGAGCTTGTGCATCACACATACCCCCACAACTCACACTTGTTGTATTATCAATTACCGATGACAATTGTTCAGGTTCGGTAACAGTAACTTCAGTACTCACTTCACATGCATTTGCATCAGTCATTGTTGCGGTATACACACCCGGTGTCAAATTACTAATTAAATTCGTTATTTCTCCATTACTCCACTCTACAGAATAATACGGACCAACACCTCCTTGAGCCTGAGCAATTGCCCAACCATTATCTACACCATTACAGGTAACCATAGAAGAGTCAACAATAAAAGCACGCAAGACATTTTCTTCAACAAAACGAATTGAATCAACTGCAACACAATTATTATTATCACGAGCATATACAAAATACAATCCTTCTACAAGATTCTCAGCTTCTTGCGTACTTGCTCCATGAGACCATTCGTATGTATATGGTGCTTCACCCATACTTGCATATGCAATAGCTGTTCCGTCAGCCCTGTCGGAACAACGAATTTTTACATTATCGCTCTCGGCACTCACTATTAATGAAGAGGTATCTTGTACTGTAAAATTTTTGGAAATCTGACAGCCATTAGTATCAGTAACTATAACAGAATAAAAATCAACAGCTAAATTACCAATAGAATCAACCGTTTCACCATTTGACCATTGATACATATAGGGTGCGCCACCCGAAACCACCTCAACATAAGCACTTCCCCAGTTTTCATTGCACGGCGTTGGCGTAGTTCCAAAATCTTGAAAATACATAGCCGGGAGAGTTGTCACATCAATATCACCAAATACCTGACACCCATTAACATCGGTAACTGTCACCTCATAATTACCCTGAGGCACATCAGACAATTCGTCACCAACAAAGCCGGTTTCCCATTCATATGTATACGGCTCAGAACCGTTAATTGCAATAGCGTTGACTGAACCATTTGACTGTCCGGGACATAAAACCTGAGACATTTCAAAATCAACAGCAAAATCATTAACATTTCGTAAATCTATCTCACCCACAACCTGACAACCTTTATCGTCAGTAACTGTAACGGAATAAATTTCAGGAATTAAATTTTCGATAGTATCTGTTGTTTCCCCTGTATTCCATTCGTAAGAATAATCGCCGGAAACGGTACCTCCCTGAGCCTCAACCCACAATTTCCCATTAGTTACATCATTACACACATCAGCCTCAATAAACAAAGAAACCAAAATTGTATCCGGTTGTGTCAATTCAAAACTTTCAGTATTAACACATCCGTTATCATCGGTAATTGTTAGCGAATACTCACCGGCTAATACTTGCCCCGAATTCCATTCAGATGCAGCGTTCGACCAATTATATGTATATGGCGGCACGCCACCTTGAGGTGCAGAACCAATCCGTCCGGTTTCACCATTACAATCAATGGGTGTTAACACAAATAAAGAATCTTCCAATAAAGGTGGTTCAGTTATAGTATGAGAATCCGTTGCAGTACAATTATTAGCATCTGTAACCAACACAGAATACGAGCCGGCACCTAAAGTTTGATCTTGATTGTCTGGCAATTCCGGAGAAGCCCAATCAAACGATTGTATTGGTGTTGTTCCACCGGTTACGGCCACTGTGAGTTCTAAATTTACATCGCCAAAGCATAATACTTCAGTAGAGGCAGGTGAATAATCGTCCGAAACAATAGAAGCTGCGAGACTATCAGGCTGGTTTAACTCAAACTCTACCGTATCGACACAACCATGTGCATCAAAAAATTCAATAATATAGTCCATACTTCGCAAATCAGATCGCGAAGCATTATTAAATGTCGAATCATTATCCGGATCACTCCATTTATAAGTGTATCCGGGCGTACCATCAGTTGCGGAAATTTCAGCAGTACCATTAGCATCGTCATAACACAGAGGCATAGTGAAGTCATCAACAGAACCTTGTATATATGTAGCAGGTTCGGTAATATCAAAAGCCACACTATCCTTACACATATTTTCATCAAACACTTTTACCTTATATGAATCTGCATATAAATCCTCTCTTATTGGTCCTAAACCTGCATCAGACCACTGGTAATCTAAAGAACCAACTCCATTAACCGTTGATAAATACGCTTTTCCCGTCGGGATACCTTTACATAATAAATTCTCCGAACTATCTAAAGAAATAGCTATTTTCTCTGCCGGTTCCGTAATTGTAAAAAATGCTGTATCTCGACACAAAATTTCATCCTTGGCAACAACATAATGAGCACCGGACGACAACTGAGAATTATTTACACCAACAGAACCGTCACTCCAATTAAATTGAAACTCGCCAGTTCCTTTTATTGCAGAGACTGTCACATCGCCGGTACTTTCACCTTTACACAACACATTATTATGTATAACATGCGAAATTTCTACATCAGTTGTGTCAATCGTAACTGTATCGGACAATATAACACAGCCAACATCATCAGTTACAGAAACATAATATTTCCCTGGTGCAACACTTTCGACATAACTCGTATCAGTAAACACAGGGCTACCATCCTCCTGTGCCCAATTGTATGAAAAAGGACCTACACCACCGGCAACTGAAACCTCAGCTGTACCGACAGCTTCACCTCTACAACCGGCTCCTTTAACAGAGTGAGTTTGAGCATGGTAGGGAAGAGCTGTTATTTTACGACTTTCAATACTATTGCTAATTTCAATAGTTGGTTCATCAAAAGAATTAACAAAACAAGAATACAAAACTAAATCTAATCCGGAAAACGTATATACAGTATCAGAAACAATAAGTGATGAGGTTATGCTAACAGGATCTGTACTTGTATTCATTAATGTGTACCGTAATGAATCCCCCTCATAACCCGTAACCGTAATAGTCACCGAGCCGTTATACGGGTCAGAACAGGTAGCATTGTTCCACTCAAAAGACGCAGACTGTGAAAAAGCCAAGCTGTGGACACAAAGAAAAAGAATAAAAAGGTAAAAATATTTCATATTATGTTCTTTATAAAAAGCAAATTACTAAATTAATCTGATATAATAAACTCAACCTCATCAAATTTTGAAACACCCAACATGTTAACCCTTGCCTCATCAATATATCCGGCAATAACAAACGGTGTTACAATAATATCAGAAAAACCTCTACTATAATAAAAAAAGGTATACTTCGGATTTTTCAATAAAGCTTTCCCGCAATCGGCAAAAAAACCACCAAAATCTTTTCGTTTTGCGCGTGTAAGAGCCCTTCCGTAATAAGCCTTTGCATCATTAGGATTAAGCTTTATTGCATAAGTAAAATCTTCCAATGCTCCATTTATATCTTTAAGCTTTCGTTTAATAATGGCACGATTAGAATATGCAACCCCATATTTTTTATCTAATTCAATTACACTCGTAAAATCATCTATTGCCTCCCAATCATTATTTCTCTTTTTATGCATCACACCTCTGTTGTAAAATGCACACAAAAAATTAGGATCTAACTCAATCGCTTGAGAATAATAATCCATAGCACCATCTTTATCACGCGTTGTGTATTTTAAATACGCAGCATTATAATACGCAATAGCATCATTAGGATTAATAAGAATACTTAATTCAAAATCCTCCAGGGCACTTTTCGGACTTTCTAACTGTAATTTAGCAAGGGCACGATTATTAAGGGCACGAGTGTCGGTAGAATCAAACATCATAGCAGACGTATAGTCGGCTATTGCCAGTTTATATTCATACAATTTATAATATGCCAATCCCCGATTAAAATACATATTATATGTAGGATTTATCTCTATAGCTTTTGTATAATCCTCAACTGATTCTCGAAAATCTTTAAAAATACTTTTCAAAATTCCACGATAATAATATGCCTCGGCACTCGAAGGATTGAGGGAAATTACTTTTGTATAATCATCCTGTGCTTGACTGTAATTATTATTCTTTGTTTTCAAAAATCCCCGTTGCAACAATAAAGACTCGCTCGAAGGTTTTTGTTGTATAAGACTATCGAAATCGGTAATAGCTCCATCATACTTTTTAATTTTATACTGAGCATACGCTCTATGTTCGAGAGCACGAGTATATCGAGGATTAATTTGTAAGGATTGTGTGTAATCGGCAATAGCATTTTCATAATCACCTTGCTGATAATACAGGCTAGCTCTGTTATAAAATGCTTTTCCGTATGTTTTATCAATTTCAAGCGCCTGCGAAAAATCAGCTTGTGCTTCAGATAATTTTCCGAGTTCATAATATGCAACACCTCTGTTATAAAAAGCCTCAACATTTCCCGAAAATAAATCAATAGAACTTGAAAAATCCTGAACTGCTTCTGAATACTTATTCATCTGTGCCAACAACAAACCACGATATAAATAAAAATTGGAATTATCAAAATCATATGAAATTGCTGAGGAAACATCGGCTAAAGCTTTATCGTACTCATTCATTGCAGCATACACACGAGCTCTGTTCACATACGCAATAGTAAAATCTTTCTTAATATCAAGTGCTTTTGAAAAATCCTCAACAGCACCATCATTATCGAAATATTTTGCTTTTACAGCACCCCTATTTACATAGGCTGCAACATTTTTAGGTTCGCTTTTTATAATACTCGAAAAATCTTCAACTGCAGCATCAAATTCTTTGTTTTCACACTTTGCGATCGCTCGATTCACATACGCACGTAGATAAGATGGATTTTGACGTAGCACATATGAATAATTTTCAATAGCTTGTGCATATTCATTATCAGCCATTAAAATATTACCTCGCATATAAACCGCATCATTATTAAGCGAATCAATTGTTAAGACCGCATCAATATCAGCAAGTGCCTCTTCGGTTTTATCAAAACTACTCAACACCTGAGCACGCAATAAATATGCTTTCATATTCATTGAATCTTTCTGAATCACAGTCGATAAATCAGCATAAGCTCCCTTATAATCTTGTAATTTATATTTTTCGTATGCACGTGAATAATATGCAGAACTATTTTGAGGATTTTTTTTAATATCCTGACTTAATAAAAATATTTTACCCTTAAAATCAGCAAATGTTTCATGTATAAAATCCATATACAAACCATCTTGTTGTGCCATTACTGAGGTGTCAAACCCCTGTAATTCGGCAGCACGATACTGAGTAAACACAAGTGTATCTTTACTTGTTTGAGCAGTTACAAATACCGCAACACAACTAAGTAGTATACAAGCTATTATTTTTTTCACACCCGACATTAATTACAATGTTTTCTAATTTCACCATACGCTTCCTGCATTCCCAACTCTCCGGATTTACTTAAATCCAAACAGCCACTATCAATATTTGACAGTTGTATTTTCGACAATCCGCGGTAATAATAATATATACTTTGTTCTTCAATGTTAATCAAAGCATCAAAATCTTCTATAGCATCAGCAAAATACTCGAGAGAATATTGCATTCGAGCTTTCGAATACAATATTGTTTGATTTCCCGGATCTTGTCGTAATATTTGAGAATAAGTCTGAATAGCAGCCTTCGGATTATTCATTTCATTTTGCACAAAAGCAAGATTACACAAAGCTTTAAAATCCAATTTATTTTGTTGCGTAACATCATAAAACAAAGAGACCGCCTGAGAATAATTTTTTTGAAGCATATGCACAACAGCCTGATTATACTGAGCCTCAACAAGACTAGGATTCAACTCAATCGCTCTCATAAAATCATTGACCGCCAAAATGGTATCCTCAATATGCATATATGCAATACCTCTATTTAAATACGCATCAGCATCATTTCCTGAAATATTTATCGCACGCGAAAAATCAGAAATAGCATTATAATACTCCTCATTGTGCAAACGAGAGATACCGCGATTATAAAAAACATTACGCGATGAATTATCCAAAATCATTGCTTTACGAAATTCCTCATCTGCCAGAGTATACCGATGCAATAATAAATATGCACAGCCTTTATTATATTGTGCAATAAAATCATATTTATCTATTAATAATATTGCCTGGCAATCTGAGACAACTCCCTCATAATCGTTAACATTCATTTTCATAACAGCACGTCGATGATACCCCTCGACATCCTGCGGAACTAGTTCAATATATTTGGTAATATCGAGAATAGCTCCTCCATAATTTTTTTGGTCATATTTAATTGCTGCGCGATTAAAATACGACTGTGCGTGTTTTGCATTAATTTCTAAAACCTTTGAGTAATCTGCAAGTGCCGAGCGATACTTTTTTTGGTCAGTAGCAAGACGAGCTCTATTGTACAAAGCTTCGTAATAACCCGGATTTACAAGTATTGCCTGAGAAAAATCTGCAATAGCAGATTCAAATTTTTCTAAGCGAACATACATTAACCCACGATTGTTATAGGCAGCAGCATTCAATGCATTCTTTCGAATTACTATTGAATAATCACGAATAGCACCACGAAAGTCGTGCATTTTTTCTTTTGCCAAAGCACGATTAAAATATGCATCAACATAGTTTGAATCAATGTATAAGGACTGCGTATAGTCGGCAATTGCACGTGCATATTCTTGTTCACGAACCCGTGCATTCCCGTTATTATAAAAATCTTCCGCAGTCAGTGCTTGCGAAAAGCCCGAAAACCAGTACCAACAAACAATAAGAACTAAAAATATTTTTTTCAACATGTCTTTTGCTTTATTATGACAAAGATAAAAAATTAATTGAAAAAAGTGTAATTCATATGTTTATTTTAACCCAACTTGTATAATAGATAAAAAACTAAATTCAGAATCAGTATGTTAAAGAATTAATGGTACACTACATATTTTGATTTTCTATTAATCATTGATTTGGTGCCTGTTGCTTTA
>JAQICB010000116.1 GCA_027858745.1 Bacteroidales bacterium | reverse complement strand
TTTTTTGCTTAATGTCTTGTGCCTTAATTAATCTACCGCAACTCAAAGTTTTGTCCTAAATAAACACGTCGCACCTCTTCGTCGTTCGAGAGATCTTCGGCACTTCCTGATTTGAGGATGTTGCCTTCGTAGAGTAAATATGCTCTGTCTGTAATTGAAAGTGTTTCGTGAACATTGTGGTCGGTAATAAGAATACCGATGTTTTTTTCGCGTAAGGTTGCAATAATTCCTTGAATGTCTTCGACTGCAATTGGATCGACGCCTGCAAATGGTTCGTCGAGAAGAATGAATTTAGGCTTGGTTGACAGTGCTCGTGCAATTTCGGTTCGTCGTCGCTCGCCACCGGAAAGTTCTATCCCCAAATTTTTCCTGATTTTTCCTAATCCAAATTCTGAAATTAGTTCTTCTAATCGGTGGTGCTGTTCTTCTTTCGAAAGTGACGACATTTCGAGTATCGCTTTTATGTTATCTTCAACACTCAGTTTACGAAATACCGATGCTTCTTGGGCTAAATATCCTATACCTAAACGTGCTCGCTTATATACAGGAAGTTTGGTTATCACCTCATTGTCGAGCCACACGTCTCCTTCATTTGGACGAATCAGACCAACAATCATGTAAAATGATGTTGTTTTTCCGGCTCCGTTTGGTCCGAGTAAGCCTACAATTTCTCCTTGATGTAGTTCAATCGAAACCCCTTTTACAACAGTACGTTTTCCGTAAACTTTTTTAATATGTTCTGTTTTTAAAACTGACACGAGTATTGTTTTTGGTAATAATTAACGAAAATACTATCAATTCTTTAAAAAAACTAATGAAATGCAATTTTACAACTAAATTTTTTTTGTAGTTTTAGCATCATAATAATATGTGTGCATTGCTCTAAATAAATGCAACATTTAATGTTCTCATTCGTACACGTTTAGATATATTTTGTGTTTTTATGTTACAACGGCTGTCTGTTTATTTATTGTTTTTCTTGTGTTCCTATTCTCTTTTTGCACAGACAATTGAATTTGAATGGGTCAATCCTACGTGTACAGCCCCTGCAAATGGTGAGCTTCGTATAACCGTGAGTGGCCATACCACTAATAAAAAATATATATTGTTTAATTCAAGTAGTGAGCCGATTGAAATATTCAGTTCGGACGTAACTGCTGATAATACCCATGTCTTTTATAATTTGAAACCTAATAATGGATATGGTGCCTATGTTTTAGATGTTTCCGGAGGAGAAAGTTTTGTGATTAATGATGATATTCAGTCACATACATTAATAGCTGAGCCGTATGGGGTTTCGGTGCAAACAATTAAAAATGCCGGTTGCGAATCACAATGTGTGGGTTCTGTTTCTGCAACAGTTGTTGGGGGTATTGAACCGTTTTCTTATTCTTGGGATGACGGTGCTTTGGGTTCGTATTCAGATTCTGAAAGTATCTCAAACGTCTGTGTTAATAATTATGATGTAACAGTAACTGATGCAGTTGGTTGTGTTGCAACATCTTTGATGCCTGCTTCAGTTGTTTCTGTTGATGTTGTGGTAAGTGTCTCTAATATTCAAAATATTATGTGTAAGGGACAACCAAGTGGAAGTGCTTTTGCGTCAGCAATCAACACAACAGGAGCGGTTTCTTATGAATGGAGTGATGGAACTATTGCGCAGGATAACAATAGCATATATGCAGGAAATCAGTATGTTGTTGCAACTGACGCTATTGGTTGTGATGATACGGCATATTTTGAAATAACAGAACCGGAAGATAAATTGGAATTGTTTCTTGATAGCACTGAAGATATACGATGTAAGGGGATGAATATTGGTGAGGCGTATATTTCATCTGAGTATGGTGTGTCACCTTTGTTGTATGAATGGTCTGATGGTGGCTCTGGGCTTGCTCGTACTGATTTGTTACCACAGTATTATGAAGTGGTGGTTATTGACGATATTGGTTGTTCTGATACGGTTGATTTTACTTTGACTGAACCCTTAGATGGTGTTGAAGGGACGATTGTGTCATCTACAATGCCTTCCTGTTTTGGATATCAGAATGGAGCAGCAGAAGTGAGTGTGAGCGGCGGATTAGCACCGTATTCTGTACAATGGGATGATGCCGGAAATGATTCGACAGATACAGATTTTATACGAAATGATTTGGAGAAAAATGTATATACAATTACGGTTTTTGATGCGGAAGCTTGTGAAAATTCGGTAAGTCTGAATTTGTCTGAACCGGATGAATTAACTGCACAAATTCTTGCTCCTGATAATTCTCCGGCAAAAACTTCGGTTGACTGTTATGGTGATTGTGATGTGGATGTGAAGGTTGTCGTGACGGGCGGAACAACACCGTATGTTTTGTACGATTGGGATAATGCCTTGCCGGATATTCAAACAGTTACATTGTGTGCTGATACGTATTCGGTAACGGTAACGGACAATAATGGTTGCACCGTAACGGAATCGCACATAGTTACACAACCACCAAATTTAGCGGTTTCTATTGATGAATATAATGAAATTCAGTGTTATGGTGAAACCGGGAGGTTGGAAGCTATAACTACGGGTGGTGTTACACCATATGTTTTTTCTTGGTCTGATGGTGGAACGAGTCAGGTTTCTAACTGGATTCCTGAAGGTATTTATTCGGTTGATGTTACTGATGATAATGGATGTGACGCAACAGCTAATTATTCGTTGTTGCAACCTGATACGCTTGAGTTATCATTTACTATTGAAGATATTATCTGTCAGGATGTGTCGGAGGGTGCTCTTACGGTCAATCCTGTTGGGGGCGTTGTTGCGGACGATTATTCGTATAGCTGGAATTCGGGGCATACATCGGCAACAATTAATAACTTGGTTCCGCAGCTGTATTCGGTAACGGTAACGGATGATAATTTCTGTAGTACAACTGATGAAATAGATTTAACAAATATCAATGAATTTGGGGTTATTTTCGACTCAGAAAAAATCACCTGTATTGGTCGTTCTGATGGTAAAATTACTGCTTCTGCTTTGTATGGAAATCCGCCTTTTTCGTATGAATGGCGTGACGGAATTACTGATTCT
This sequence comes from Bacteroidales bacterium, assembly GCA_027858745.1. Lineage (GTDB taxonomy): Bacteria > Bacteroidota > Bacteroidia > Bacteroidales > UBA1715 > JAQICB01. Next base: position 55,559 of record JAQICB010000116.1, on the reverse strand, counting down.
GCTCGAACCGGACTGCTCGAAGGTTGGTATTATGTTACGATAACAGATAATCTTGGTTGTACTGTTACGGATAGTTTGTTTTTGGAAACAATTTCCCCAATGTATGCACAAGATATGGGGACGACGGAAACTCCATGTAATGAGGCTGAGGGAAGTGCTTTTGTGGAAATACAAGGGGGAACAACTCCATATTCGTATCTATGGTCAACGGGTGAAATGGTGGATTCAATCATAAATCTTGCTGTTGATAGTTATTCGGTACTTGTTACTGACAATAATGGTTGTCTGTTTTCTGCTGATTTTGTGGTTGAGGATACCTCGAGTTTGTCTGTTTCTGTTCAGAGTCCTGATGAACGAATTAGGTGTGCTGGTGCAGCTACCGGTGAGGCTACGGTAATCCCGAATTTGGGAACAGCTCCATATACCTATGACTGGTCAACCGGTGAAAGCACGAATACAATTTCTTCTCTTGCCGAAGGGGTATACATGGTAACGGTATACGATTCTTTTTTATGTCAAGCTACTGATTCTATCGAGTTGTATGAATATAAGGTCTTGGAGGCAAATATTATTGATTCTGGTATGGTAAGCTGTTATGGTTTCGATAATGGGTATGCCGTGGCGAGCGTAAAAGGTGGCGTTACGCCTTATTCGGTTTCTTGGTCAAATGGAAAAACGTCTTATATCAATGCAAATATTGGTCCCGATATGTATACTTTTACGGTGCAGGATACCGATGGCTGTGTGGTTTCGGATAGTGTCCAGATTCTTGAACCGACAGCTTTGACCGCAATTATTGATAATACGAAAGGTATTAGTTGTGGTGGGATATGTGATGGTCGTGCTACAATAAATGTTGGTGGCGGAATAGTTCCGTATTCGTATGAATGGACGTCGGGTGAAACAAATGCAACTGCTAATGGTCTTTGCGGTGGAAAAAATTATATTACCGTAACTGATGATAATGCCTGTGAATATGTTGATAGCGTTATTATTGTTGATACGATGCCACGCATAGGACTCGATGCTTTTTTTATTGAACCTAATTGTGGTATTGCTGAGGGAGAAGTCGCTGTTGATCCTTTTGGGGGTATTCCTCCGTATACGTTTGCATGGTCAACCGGCGATACCGATTCGCTCATACAAAATGTGAAAGCTGATGTGTATGAGGTGACGGTAACCGATAATGCCGGCTGTACGCTTGATACAATTTTATTTTTGCAAGATAATTCTACCTTGACTATTAATTTTGAACGTCAAGCAATAACTTTTTGTGAACCTTGTAATGAATCATATCTGGCTCTTCCGCAAAATGGAACTGCTCCGTATTCGTATGACTGGTCAAACGGAGACGTTACGGCTCTGTCTGATTCTTTATGTCCCGGCGAATATGTTGTACAAGTAACTGATGCAAATACTTGTGTGCGTTCTGCTTTGCTCACGGTGGAGCCGGTTGCTTTATCAATTGATGTGGTTTCTCAAACAAATGTCTTGTGCTATGGCGAATCAACGGGTTCGGTTGAGGTCGTGGCGAGTGGCGGCGTAAGTAGTTCATACAGCTATAGTTGGTCGAGTGGTGATGTGGGTGCTGTTGCGACTAATGTGCCGGCAGGAACGGTTGAGGTTTCTGTTTCTGAGGATTTAAGTGTGTGCTCTGTCGAAAGGGAATTTACGATTACCCAAGCACCTGAATTACAACGTTTTTTTATTACAGATAATCCGTCTTATTGTGAAGATTCTACGGGTGAAATGCATGTTGAATTAATAGGTGGAACTCCTCCGTTTAGCTATGAATGGGAGACCGGTGAAACGGGACCTGCGTACAATAATGCCTGGCCGGAATATATTGAGGTAACCATAACAGATGGTAATGGATGTGAAATTGTGGATAGTGGAAAAGTTGATAATATTTCTGATTTTTCCTTGTTTGAAAAAGATCGGTATCTTATTTCTTGTATTGGTGATTCTGATGGAGAGCTTGAGGTAGGTATGGTAAATGGATATGCTCCATTTTTGTGTTCGTGGAGTCATAATTCTACAATCAATAATCCGCGTGCAGAAAATCTTGCCACAGGCGAATATATTGTTGAGGTGACTGATAATAAAAATTGTATGGTATCGTATACCTTCGATACTTTATATAATCCCGATTCAATACATATTCAATTTGTTGAGCTTGAATCTATTTTTTGTAATAATGGCACCGGAAAATTATTGACACAATCTCAAGGTGGACACCCGGGATACAATTATACTTGGATATATAACGACAATATAATAGAATCTTCGGAAAATTATGTTACCAATACGCCTGCGGGCATATATAAAGTGGTGGCAGAAGATACACGAAATTGTCTGAGTGATACTGCTCAATATGAATTTGAAAATCCGCCACCAATTTCTGCCGATTTTACAGTAAACATTACCGGTTGTGGTTCTATTTCTCATACCGGAAATATTGCAGTTGATACTATTTTTGGACCTAATCCACCGTATAAATTCAGATGGCACGATGAAACAACAACAACAACCTGGTATGACGGTTCTTCAAATCTTGAACGTACCGGTTTGCCGGCTGGTGAATATTTCTTCACGGTGTTCGATTCGACCGGCGTGTGTTACGAGGTGTTCAAAAATAGAACGAATCCAATAAGGGTTACAGAAATTGAGACATCGGTTGTGCCAACACATTGTGATTTTTATACTGATGATGATTTGGCGAATAAAGTACCGAACGGGTCTGTTCTAATTGAGAGTATTACAACACAAAATGGTACATATACAGATTTTAGTGATTTTACTTTTGCATGGAACGACCGATATTCTCAAACAACAGCTGAGGCACAAGATTTACCGATGGGAGATTATGCAGTTTCGATTATGGGAACAAATGAATGTGTGAGTACCTTGTTTGTCGCCACTGTTGTTCCTCAGCTTGTGTTGCAGCCATCTATTTTTACAACAAATGGTAATGTGAAAAAAAGAATAGAAATTTGCTTGGAAGATTCTGTTCAATTAGAAGCTGATGTTGAAGAATCCTTTAATGCTGGTTATTCAACGGCAAATCAGGAACGGGTATTTATGTGGCAAGCACGTGCTCACAACAAAACTGCTGATATATCGGATGTTTCTGCATCAAAAGTCTGGGTCGATCCCCAAACTGATTATTATTCCGATAGCACATTGATTGTGATGCAGTATAGATTAGATGGTTGTGTCTCGAAAGAAGCTTTGTTTTCTATTGCTCATTATGATTCGGTTAATTTTGAATTGCAGATTTTGGATGATAATAATATGATTATAGGAACAGATTCGGTATTTGTTATTCAAGATGATTATTTTACAATCGAACCAATAAATCCTCCCTGGTTTACGCATAAAGATTCGTTAGTTGACGGTGTTGATACTATTTACTGGTCATCTACAAATACGACGAAAACGGGACGAGGACAAATAAAAGATACTGTTACACATGAACAGTCATATAATCGTTCGGGGTTATATTCCTTGCAATTGCAGTCTTTAGTTTCGAGTTATTATAATGCAAAAGCGGTAACCAGAAACAGCTGCATTGAAACAGACAAAGTGTATGTGCATGTTTTCTCCGATGTGTTTGTGCCAACCGGTATTACGCCGAATAATGATGGTGATAATGAAACCTGGATTATTCCGTATTTATATTCTTGTCCCAATGCGGTGGTAAAAATATTTAACCGTTGGGGGGCAAAAGTGTTTGAAAGTGATGGCACATATTATACACATCCTTGGGATGGACGAAATAGAAGAGGAAATTTGTTGCCAACGGGAACGTATTATTATATTATTGAATATAATGATGAAAAAGGAACTGAACCTCAGGCAGGTTCAATATCAGTAATTTATTAGACAGACAATTGAATAGATATACTCAACATAAAATTTTAGAGCAGATACAACTTTTTTATAAAGTGTGTGGCTTGTGTATTGCGTTGTGTATGCTGAACAGCTTCATACAGGCTCAGCAAACGCCTTTGTATTCCTTGTCTTCGTATAATCAATATGTTATAAATCCTGCATATGCGGGTGTTAATTCGTATTATTCGGCACATGTAAATAGCAGATATCAGTTTGTCGGCATTGAAAATGCACCGGTAACTACAAGCTTCTCTTTCTACGGGCCACATAAATCTCTGCCAATGGGTTGGGGTGGAATGATTTTGAATGACGGACAGGGTGCTTTTTCTCGCTTTGCAGCATATGGTTCATATAGTTATTCAATAGATTTGAGCACGGTATATGCCTTATCATTTGGTCTCCATGCCGGATTTATGCAATATACTGTTGATTTAACCAAGGTTCGTTTTTTACATTCCGAAGTGAATGTGTCTGAAGATATGTTTCAGTCTGTGAAACCTGATGCAACATTCGGAATGTATTTGCAATCGTCTAGACTTTATGCAGGCTTTAGTTTAGATCAGTTATTTCGAAATGAAATTGATGTAATTGATGACACTCTTGTTATGAATAATGAAACCATTTACCATTTATTAAACCATGTAACAATTAATGGGGGATATATGTATTCGCTTAGTTCCGATGTGGAACTTAAGCCAACAATGCGTATTCGCTATTTTTATCGAACGCCCTTGCAAGTAGAATTGGGAGCAATGGCTACGTATAAAAATATTTTATCTACCGGTATTCAATATAGGAGCGGAGGTGCTTTCGTAATGCATTTTGCATATAATTACAGAAACAAAATTCATTTTGGATATGCGTATGATTTAAATTATAATGCCTTACGAAAAGATTCGTTTGGTTCTCATGAAATATATCTTGGTTTACAATTTAATTCTATTAAATAATGATTATAAAAAAAATACTTTTTTTTATCAGTATAAGTATACTTTTTTCTGCGTGCCAAGAACAGGTAAAAAAACCGGATGAATTGATTCCTATAGAAACTCTTTCGGAAATGTTGATTGATATGCACATGGTTGATGGCATTGTGCAAGTCCATAACAATTCTCGTAGAGAAAAGGTGGAATTGCCGAAAGAATACTACGATAGTGTGATTTTTAGGACATACGGATATGCCGATAGCGTGTTTCGTGAAAGTATTGAATATTATTCTGTCCATGGAGGTATTCAGGAAGTTTACACATTGGTGTTGGATTCGCTTAATACACACCATGCTAAATTAGAACAAATGCGCAAAAGACGAATTAATGAACAAAAAAAAGAAAGACAAAAAAAATAATCTTTTCAGGTTTTTTCGATATTCACATCGCATACCGGTATATGAATTGCAACCGTATTTTCATCGTAAATTACGGGAGTATATCCAATCAAAACATACAATAATTGCGGCAACAGATACTACAATTCAATTTGTGGTCAAGAGTTTTTTGTATATACCATACAAAGTTACTGTTCACTGTTCTCTCAATGAAACGTACAATTGTGATATAGAAATAGAACAGCGTAATTTTATTAATATTACCATATTTGTGGTGTTATTTGCTGCGGTGTTTTCTGCATTTTCTCTGCATTTTTTTCTGTGGTTTTCCGGAATATTTATCGTGGTGTTTTATCTTATTCATCACCTGTTCTTTTCAGGACTTTCATCCCGTATTATTAGTCATATTACCGTTCATGATGTTCTTGAAGATGGTATGACTGCTCAGCAACAAGAATGGATGAATAATCCGCATGTGTGCTCGGCTTGTGGCACGCCAATATCAAAATATGATAGTCATTGTTCGGAATGTGGTTTATTTATTACAAAACAAAACTTTCCCCGCCATTCTGTAACTGATAGTAGATTTGATGTGAAATATAACTATAAAGAGGAATAAATCCGTAAGTATTTCTCTCCTTTGCCGTACAAAATATAAGTACTAGTAATTCAGTTTGTTATAATTATTATTGAATTATTTGTTATTCTATGTATTATGTTGTATTATACATGAAGTATTAATTTAAAATTATTTTTATTATGGACAGACAAACAACACAACAAAAAGCAAAACAAAGTATTGATGAAATTTTTGTAAAGATAGAAGAATTAGAACTTAAAAAAGATCAAGTTAAAACGGAAGCAAAAGAATCATATAATAAAAAAATAGCTGATTTGCAGGCAAAAAAAACAGACTTACAAGCAAAATATGATGATTTGTTAAATTCTGCTGATGATAAGTGGAAAGATGCGAGTTCAGTTTTTTCAGCAAGTGCCGAACATTTTAAGAATGGTTTTTCGGAATTAGGAAATTTATTTAAATAAAATTTTTGTTTCATACAATGATTATCAAGAGTATCTGTTTTTCTACAGGTACTTTTTTTTTGTATTTATTTTCGTATAAAAAAAGGGATACATTATATGTATCCCTTTTGATTATTTTTTCGAATTTTTTGTTGAATTGAAGAATTTTTGAAAAATGCCTTCGGCAAGCGTAAACCTAATTTCTGCCCGATAAAAGTGCCAACAATCGTAAAATCTCAATATAGAGCCATACTAATGTTACCATTAAACCAAATGAAAAGTACCATTCCATTTGTTTTGGAGCACCTTGGTTAACGCCATCTTCAATAAATTTAAAATCCAAAATCAGATTTAATGCCGCTACTGTAACTATTACTAAACTAATAATTATGCCAAATGGTCCGCTACTATGCAAAAATGATAATCCACTTCCAAAAAATCCCAAAACTATGTTTAGTAAATACATAAGAGCAATTGCTCCTGTAGCTGCGGTTACACCAAGCATGAATTTTTTCGTTGGTTTAATTATTCTGTTTCGGTATAATAAAAACATGAGTAAAAACACGCCAAATGTTAAGGCTACCGCTTTCATTACAATTCCGGATTGGGCTGTTGCAGCACCGGTTTCGGTAGTTAAAAAGCTCGATTCAATAAAAGCAGAAAGAGCACCCAGAAAAAGACCTTGTGCAATAGCATAGAGAGGCGCTGTAATATGAGCCCATTCTTTTTTGAAAATTGTTGCAAGTGCAAAAATGAACCCCATGATTAATCCTCCTATCATAAGACCGGTAACCGAGGCGGTTCCTTGAAATACCATATTCCAGGTTATAGAAGCACCAACAATAATAATAAGGAGAAGAAGAAGACTTTTGTTTATGACACCATTTATGGTCATAACACCTTCGCCTGTTTTTGCATATGATGCAAAATTTATTTTTGCGAAAGCGGGATTAGATGATTTGTGTAACATATCTGAAAATAATTAAGTTTAACAATAATTTAATACGTGTAACATATCTTGTGCCTGTAACTCAAATTCAGTGCCAATATTCTGTTGTAACACTCGTTTTGTTGCATCAACAATATGCCTTTTGAGTCCCGGTTTTCGAAATGCCACTTCTTGAAACGCATTTGCTACCGCATTTCTTACAAAAAAACTACTGTGCGTGAAGTCACGTTCGTAGAGTGGAACAAAGTTAGCAAGTTGTTTGAAATTTACATTTTTTAATCGGCTTGCTATTTTATTTACCAACATATATCCTGTCATTTTGACAAATTCTCTTTCGTCTTCTATCCAATTATATGCTTTCTCAATCGGATTGGGAACGTATGGCAGAAGATATAAAGATGCATTTTCAACGAGTTCATGATTCGTAAATGAACCAACTATGTTTTCGATAGCTTCATCCGAAATGGTGTTTGGGTCAGAAAGCATCAAGGCAAGTAATTTTGCTTCGCGAAAATCTTCTTTCCAGAGCATATCTGCAAGTTCTTGATTTTTCTCAAGTTTTTTTGCATAACTGTATAAAATGGCAGACGAAACGCCATACATCATATTATACTGTAACCCTCTGTATCTCAATAATTCTGCCGTCTCACCATCTTGGTGTTGTTTAATGAATTGTAATGTTTGTGTAAATATATCCCGTACCATACTCATTTTTTAGTGCATAAAAATATGCAATTTTATATTATTTTTACTATTTTAGTTTCAGTATTTTTTATTGTATTATTTATGAATGATTATTCCTATGGTATTTCGTTAAGTGGCGGTGGAGCTCGTGCTATTGTTCAGCTGGGTATATTGCAGCGTTTATATGAGCATAATATAAAACCTTCGGTGATTGCGGGAACGAGTATGGGAGCTGTAATTGCAGTATTTATTGCAGCAGGTTTTGAGCCGAAAGCTATTCGCAATGTATTTAAAAAACATATAGACACACTTTCGTTTTCATGGCTTTCGTTAGTGTATGCTCGCCATAGAAGTATGGTGGAGCTTATGAATGTTTTAAACGAAAATCTTGTGTCAAATGATTTCGAGAGTTTGCAAATACCTTTATATGTGTCCATTACTAATCTGAATACCGGGAAAAATGAAATTATTTCATCCGGAAAATTATTTGAATATATTATTGCCTCGGCTACAATTCCGGTATTGTTTAAACCAAAAATCATTAATGGTCAATATTATGTTGATGGAGGTGTTACTAATAATTTTCCGGCACTTGTGCTGCAAGGAAAAGCAGATAAAATTATTGGTATTCATGTCAATTATATAGAACCGGTTGACTCGTTTTCTAGCATTATTGATATTGCCGATAGAATTTATCAGGTGAGTATCTATAATACGGTACATCATAAAATTCACTTATGTGATTATTTTATTGACCCTCCCGAATCACGAAAGTATTTAACATTTGATTTTAGTAAAATTGATGAAATATATACTGTTGGATATGAGCTTGGAGAAGATTTTGCACAGAAAATTATTCATACTTCGAGTAGTGTTGATATATAAATTTTTGAAAATCAAAATTTATACTGTATTTTAGCAAACAAAAATGGATATTCAATCAACGTCATATACTCCAAAGGTTATTTTTGATTCAGAAACATCTGTTTTTGAAATATCGGGACGTTCATTTCCCGAAAATGCAAAAGATTTTTATGTTCCAATAATTGAAGAATTGTCAGAAATATTGTCCTCGGATGTTTCTTGTATTATTTTTCGTGTTAATCTGGAATATTATAATACCGCATCTTCAAAATTTTTATTGGAAATATTGCAGCGTCTTGAGGCAGCACAAAAACTAAATAAATATGAAGTGAAGGTTGAATGGTGGTATGTTGAAGAGGACGATGATATGAAAGAAGCCGGTGAGGAATATGAACAAATTGTGGAATTGACTTTCACATTTGTTGAGCAGAAAATATAAAAAAATGTAATTTTTTTAATTGACCTTGCGTCAATAAATAAAAACATTATATATTTGCACAAAAGAAATATATGAACAAAACAATTATCATATTATCAATTATCCTCCTCGCTTAGTAGTGAGAGGGAATTGTATATATGATTTTAAAATATATAAACCCTCTTTGCTTGTGCTAAGAGGGTTTTTTTATTAAATGTGTTACTTTAAAATAGTAAAATTATGAATGATAAAGTTTTTGTGTTTGATACAACACTTAGAGATGGGGAGCAGGCTCCCGGAAATCAATTAAACATGGTGGAGAAAATTGAGATCGCAAAAGCTTTAGAACTGCTCGGAGTTGATGTTATTGAGGCAGGATTTCCTGTTTCGAGTCCGGGAGATTTTGAATCGGTTGTGCAAATATCTAAAGCCGTGTCCAATCCAACTATCTGTGGTTTAACGCGTGCGGTAAAAAAAGATATTGAAGTTGCTGCCGATGCATTAAAATTTGCAAAGCATCCACGTATTCATACCGGAATAGGCACCTCATTTTATCATATTCATCATAAATTACAATCGACTCCCGAAAAGATTTTGGAGCGTGGTATTGATGCCGTGAAATATGCAAAGTCTTTTGTGGAAGATGTTGAGTTCTATTGTGAAGATGCAGGACGAACGGATAATGAATTTTTGGCTCGTGTGGTTGAACAAATTATTGCTGCCGGAGCAACGGTTGTTAATATTCCCGATACTACCGGATATTGTTTGCCACATGAATTTGGTGCAAAAATTAAGTATTTAATGGATAATGTTCCTAATATTGATAAGGCTATTATTTCTACTCATTGTCATAATGATTTAGGTATGGCTACGGCTAATACGGTTTCCGGTGTCATTAATGGTGCACGACAAGTTGAGGTAACTATAAACGGTGTTGGTGAACGTGCCGGAAATACTGCTCTTGAGGAGGTTGTAATGGCAATTAAAAGCCATAATTTAGGTCTTGAAACGAATATCAACACCCCACATTTATTTCAAACAAGCCGATTGGTACAACGATTAATGAAAAGTCCGGTGCAAGCAAATAAAGCTATTGTGGGTAAAAATGCATTTGCTCATTCTTCCGGAATTCATCAAGATGGTGTCTTGAAAATGCGTGAAAATTATGAGATTATCGACCCCAAAGATGTTGGTGTTAATGAATCTTCTATAGTATTAACTGCTCGTAGTGGCCGAGCAGCTCTTCGTCATCGCTTAGAAATTTTAGGTTATGCACTCCAACAGGAGGAATTAGATAGTGCCTATCAAGAATTTTTGAAAGTTGCCGATTTGAAAAAAGAGGTTAATGATGATGATTTAGGGGTATTGGTCGGTAAGGAAAAACGAGCTCAAAAACGAGCTATCAAAATTAATTCTTTACAGGTTATTTGTGGTAAGTCTATGATTCCGACCGCTACTGTGTCTCTTGAAATTCAAAATGAGACAAGAACTGAATCTGCGATGGGAGATGGACCGGTTGATGCTGCTTATTCCGCAATCAAAAAAATATTTAATAAAAAAATAAAACTGGAAGAGTTTCTTATTCAGGGCTTTGCAGGTGGTAGTGATGATTTTGGTCGAGTAAGTGTTCAAATTGAATGCGAAAATAATTATTTTTACGGCTTCGGAGTTGATACCGATATTGTAACTGCTTCGGCTGAAGCTTTTGTTGATGCGATAAGTAAAGTAATAGAATAGTAAATAATAAATAATAATAATTAAAATGGGAAAAACCTTATTCGATAAAATTTGGGACAGTCATGTTGTTTCTGAGATTTCTGATGGTCCGAGTATTTTATATATCGACCGTCAATTTATTCATGAGGTGACTAGTCCTCAGGCTTTTTCAGGCTTAGAGAACAGAGGAAGAAAAGTGTTTCGTCCTGATCAAATTACGGCAACTGCCGATCATAATATTCCAACGGAAAATCAGCATTTGCCTATTAAGGAACAATTGTCTGCACTTCAAGTAGAAAAACTAAAAGATAACAGTACTCGTCATGGAATTACCTATTATGGTCTTGGCGATGTGTATAACGGAATTGTTCACGTTGTTGGTCCGGAATTAGGATATACGCAGCCGGGTATGACAATTGTGTGTGGCGATAGTCACACGTCTACTCACGGAGCATTTGGTTCTGTTGCATTTGGTGTTGGAACAAGTGAGGTGGAAATGGTGTTTGCAAGTCAGTGTGTTTTGCAGCCGAAACCGAAGAAAATGCGCATAATTATTAATGGTGAATTGGGAAAAGGTGTAACGTCGAAAGATCTTATTTTATACGTGCTTTCTCAATTAACTGCAAGTGGAGCAACCGGGTATTTTATTGAATTTGCCGGTTCTGCTATCAGAAATATGACCATGGAAGCTCGTATGACGGTGTGTAATATGAGTATCGAACTTGGTGCTCGAGGCGGTATGATTGCTCCGGACCAAACCACGTTCGAATATGTGAAAGGAAGAAAATATGCTCCGCAAGGTGCTGATTTTGATGCTGCAGTCGAAAAATGGAAAGAATTGTATTCTGACGATGATGCGGTGTTTGATAAAGAATATACTTTCGAATCAGCCGATATCACTCCTATGGTAACGTATGGAACAAATCCCGGATTGGGAATGAAAATAGCTGATTCTATTCCTTCCGTTTCATCTATTGAACCTTCTTCTCAGGAAACATTCAAAAAAGCACTTAAGTATATGAACTTTGAGGAGAATCAACAATTACTTGGAAAAGAAATTGATTGGGTTTTTATTGGGAGTTGTACAAATGGTCGAATTGAAGACTTCCGATTGGTAGCGTCTATTCTTAAGGGAAGAACAAAAGCTCCTCATATAAACACGTATGTTGTTCCGGGTTCTTACTTGGTAGCTCAACAAATAAAAGAGGAGGGAATTGATAAAATTCTTGAAGAAGCAGGTGTCGAACTTCGTGAACCGGGCTGTTCTTCATGTTTGGCCATGAATGATGATAAAGTTCCTCCGGGTAAATATTGCGTAGCAACTTCAAACAGAAATTTTGAAGGTCGTCAAGGTCCCGGCTCTCGCACTATTCTTGCAAGTCCGTTAACGGCAGCAGCTGCTATTATTACCGGAAAAATTACCGATCCGCGAGAGTTTTTATAAAAAATCATTAGTCATTAACTATTAATCATTATAATAATGCCAATAGAAAAAATTAATACAATCGTTTCTCGTGCCGTTCCAATTCCTATTGAGGAAATTGATACTGACCAAATTATTCCGGCACGTTTTTTAAAAGCAACTGATAAAATCGGATTTGGAGATAATCTGTTTCGTGATTGGAGATATGATAATAACAATCAACCAATTCCTTCTTTTCCATTAAATGATGCGAAATATACCGGTTCTATTTTAGTCGGTGGTAAGAATTTTGGTTGTGGCTCTTCTCGTGAGCATGCAGCCTGGGCTATTGCCGATTATGGTTTTCGTGTAGTTGTTTCAAGCTTTTTTGCCGATATTTTTAAAAACAATGTACTCAACAATGGTGTGTTACCGGTTCAAATTTCCGAATCGTTTTTGTCTGAAATATTTCGTGAAATTGAACATAATAATGAAGCTGAATTTAAACTTGATTTGCCAAATCAAACTTTTACGATTATCTCTTCGGGAAAATCTGAATCATTTGACATTAATCCATATAAAAAAGATTGTTTGTTGAATGGTTTTGATGATATCGATTATTTAATCAATAAATTACCTGAAATAGAGGAGTTCGAAAAAACAAGAAAATAATACGTTTAATAATTTAATTTTTATCATAGTATATGAAAGCAAAAATAGCAGTCCTTGCCGGTGATGGAATCGGTCCGGAAATAATTCAAGAAGCCTTAAAAGTTACAAAAGCAATTGAAAATAAATTTGGACATAGTTTTACCTATACCGAAGCAATTACCGGAGCTGCGGCAATCGATGCTGTTGGAGACCCATACCCTGAAGAAACACATAAAGTATGTATGGAGTCTGATGCCGTGTTGTTTGGTGCTGTTGGACATCCAAAATTTGATAATGACCCTTCAGCTTCGGTTCGTCCGGAACAAGGTTTATTGCGAATGAGAAAACAATTGGGTTTATTTGCTAATTTACGTCCGGTTGAAACGTTTCCTTCATTACTTCATAAATCGCCATTAAGACAAGATTTGGTTGATGGTGCAAATTTTCTTTGTATTCGCGAATTGACCGGTGGTATTTATTTTGGCGAGAAAGGTCGTAAAGATAACGGAAATACTGCCTTTGATAATTGCGTATATACTCGTGAGGAAATTGAGCGAATTGTTACCTTGGCGTACGAATATGCGATGAAACGTAACAAAAAACTGACGGTTGTCGATAAAGCTAATGTGCTTGAAACGTCTCGATTGTGGAGACAAATTGCACAGGAAATTGAACCAAAATATCCGGAGGTGGAAACACAATATATGTTTGTAGATAATGCGGCAATGCAAATTATTCAGTGGCCCAAAAATTTCGATGTTATGGTAACTGAAAATATGTTTGGCGATATTTTAACTGATGAAGCTTCGGTTATTACCGGTTCTTTAGGTTTATTGCCTTCAGCATCTGTTGGTTTGCATACCAGCGTTTTTGAGCCGATTCATGGTTCGTATCCACAAGCAACCGGAAAAAATATTGCAAATCCTATTGCTACTATTTTATCTGCTGCAATGATGTTTGAATATGCATTTAAACTCAATAAAGAAGCAGATTTAATTCGTGAAGCGGTGCTGAAATCATTGGATTCAGGTGTTGTAACGGAAGATATTTCAAAAGAAAATCCCAAGTCAACTTCTGATGTCGGTGATTGGATAACACAATATATTGCAAATGCATAAATTCAAAAAGCTGCTTAGAAATAAGCGGCTTTTTTTATGTTTTTTTCTTCTTCAGAAGTTTTTCCGATATAATTCAGTATATTTGACTATAATAATCAATTAAAATATTCATACCTATGAGAAAATTTTCCATCCTTGCTTTTATCGGTTTTGTTATGTTTATGTCCTCGTGTACTGAAATTATAAATACGGTATATTCAGAAAATATTAAAAATGATGAACATCGTATGCCGAAAAACGAAAAATATTCTTTTGAGTTTGATAATACAGATCCGCTTCAGCTATATGATGTAATTGTTATGTTTCGTTATGTTGATGGATTTCAATTTAACCGAGTCGTGTTTGATTTTTCTCATTCTTCTCCCGATTCCGACACGGTTGAATTTACCATGGGATTACCTATAATTGATGCAAAAGGTAATTATATTGGTAATGGAAGTGGCGATATTTGGGATATTGAACATACAATTATTTCAGGAAAAGCTTTGCCTCAAGGAAAAAATGTATTTGTCTTGCAAAACAAAATGGACGCACATTATGAGTATATTCCTAATGTTATGTCTGTGGGTTTAAAGGTAGTAAAATTAGAATAATTTATTTCGCTTTATTAGAAAAGACAGTAATACTTGGTGAAAACCTTTGTTTATGTCTGCTTCATTATAATCAATACCATATTCTGCACATTTGAGAGAAAGGTTTTTGATAATAGTTTGTACATTTTTTGCGTAATTATCTCGTACTAAATTCGGATGAATTTTAATTTTTTCCCCGGTTTCCATATCGGTTATATGTAATGGTTTATTTGAAAACTCAAAAAACTCTTCTGTTTGTGGTTCAATAGTATGAAAAACAATTATTTCGTGCTTGTTATATTTAAGATGCTGAAATGCTGCATATAACTCTTCGTACGGAGTATTCTGAAAAAAGTCACTGAAAATAATAATGAGTGACCGATTGTGGGCAAGTTCGGCAATATGATGGAGAACCGATGCTATATTTGTTTCTTTTTCAAATGATTGTTCGTTTTGTGAGTGCAAACAGCGATTGAGTTCAGCATACAATCGTTGAATATGTGTTTGGGTGAGTTTTGCTTCGGTATGAAGGTGTAATTCCGTATCAAAAAAACTTAGCCCTGCCGCATCTCGTTGTTTTTTGAGCAGATGAATGAGTGCCGCAGCCGAATATAAGGAGAAATCTAATTTAGAATCCAGTTTTTTATCTTGAAACGGGTATAGCATCGAAGAGGATGTGTCTATAACGATGTGGCATCGTAAGTTTGTTTCTTCTTCAAATCGTTTTACGAATAATTTGTCTGTTTTTGCATACAGTTTCCAGTCAATATGTTTTGTTGATTCCCCCTGATTGTATAATCGATGCTCGGCAAATTCCACAGAAAAACCATGGAACGGACTACGATGAAGACCGGTAATAAAACCTTCAACAATTTGATTTGCAATAAATTCAAAATTGTCAAATTGTTGAAGGTTTTCAATATCTTGAAGTGTTTTCATACACCACAAAGATTAGATATTTGTTTTAGATAAATTGTCAAAACGCTCAATTATAGGTTTTTTTCAATAGTTTCCGCAATTTTTGTTTTCGGAACAGCACCAATCAATTTGTCAACAACTTCGTTGTTTTTAACAAATAAAATAGTTGGAATATTTCGAATAGAAAATTTCGAAGCAATATCAGGATTATCATCAACATCACATTTTCCTATCACTGCTTTTCCGTTATATTCGGTTGCTAATTCTGCAATAAATGGAGCAACTAAGCGACATGGCCCACACCATTCTGCCCAAAAGTCGATTACAACTAATTTGTCTGATTTTGCAACCAATTCTTCGTAGTTTGATTCTGTAATTTCTAATGCCATAATTATTTGTATTTAATATGTTGTTATTTAATTAAGTGAAAAGTCTATTTTTGAAATATTTTGTAATTCATCGAATGATTCACGGGTAATATATTGAGTTTTTTTATTCGAGAGCATGGTAATATATATTTTTTCTTTTTTATCGTACACTTGAACATTCAAGGGAAAACCATTTTCTTCCTGAATATCATTGTTTTGAGCAACAGATAAAATTTGTGAAATTAATTCATCGTTTAAATCTACAATATTTATTCGAATGTTACAAGTTCTAATTCGTTCTTGTAAAATCGAAAGTGGTTCAATTTTTTCAATTTTAAGTGTGTAATCCTGGCTGTCGCCCCAGCCTTTTTCAACCTTACCTTGCACACATATTTTTTCATTTAATAATATATCAGACGCAAATTTTTGAAAATCTTTACCAAAAAGTGCAAATTCAAAACTGCCATTAAAATCTTCTATGGTAAATTTTAAGAATTTTTTACCATTCTTAGTTTCTCTAGGTTCCAATTTTGTTACCATTCCGGCAAGGCAAAGTGTATGATTTTTAAATTGGTTAATGTCTGATAATTCATTAAGTGCTATTTTACAAAAATGCTTAATAATAAATTTGTAGTCATCAAGCGGGTGTGCCGATAAATAAATGCCAATATGTTCTTTTTCTTTACGGAGAAGTTCCATATTTCCCCATGGTGGAGGCGATGGTATTTTTGGCTTTTCAATAGAGATTTCGTCGGCAGAGAATAAGGACATCATGTTTGGCTCAGGGCTGGCATTTATACTGTTACCAAATTTTAGGAGCGTTTCTATAAAAGAGGTGCTTGTTTCATCAGCTGCAAAAAACCGATAACGTTCAATACCAAAACTATCGAATGCTCCACTCAAAGCAAGACTTTCCAGATTTTTTTTGTTTACCGTACGAAGATTGATACGGGAAATAAAATCAAAAATATCTGCATAAGGACCGTTTGCATTTCTTTCAGAAATAATAGCTTCTGATGCAGATTCTCCCACACCTTTTATTGCACCAAGTCCAAAACGGATTTGACCGTCTTTATTTACTGCAAAATTTATTTGACTTTCGTTCACATCAGGGACAAGAACTTGCGTATCTATTCTGTTGCATTCTTCCATAAGTTTTGCAATTTCCTCAGATTTTGATAGATTACAACTGAGTGCCGCTGCCATAAACTGTGCAGGGAATTGAGCTTTTAAATAGCCGGTTTGGAAGGCAATGTAGGCGTAACATACCGAGTGCGATTTATTAAATGCATATTGTGCAAAAGCTTCCCAGTCTTTCCAGATTTTTTCAATGAGGGGCTCTGGTTCTTTATTAATTTGCGTACACCCATCCATAAATTCAGGATTATTCAAGCAACCCGATACGAATTTCTTTTTAAGTTTCTGCATCAAGTCAAATTTCTTTTTCCCCATTGCTTTTCGTAACTCGTCCGATTGTCCACGGGTGAAGTTTGCGAGAGCTCTTGAGAGAAGCATCACCTGTTCTTGAAAGACTGTAATACCATAGGTGTCTTTCAGATATTTTTCCATTAATGGATGATCGTAATCAACTTTGCTTAAACCATGTTTACGTGCAATATATTCAGGAATATATTCCATCGGTCCCGGTCGGTACAATGCATTCATGGCAACCAAGTCTTCAAAACGGTTAGGTTTTAAGCTTCGCAAATGTTTTTTCATTCCCGGCGATTCAAATTGAAAAATGGCAGTTGTATTGCCCTTCCCAAATAATTCGAAGGTTGTAGGGTCTGAAAAATCAATACTTTCAATGTCAATTTTTTGTCCCGCCGAGCGTTCAATGTTAATTAAAGCCTCCTTAATTATTGAAAGAGTACGTAATCCCAAAAAGTCCATTTTTAGTAAGCCGATATCTTCCACAAAACGCCCGTCGTATTGGGTTGTCATAATATGCTCATCTTTTGTTGGCATAAGCGGAAGGTGTTCGTGCAATGGATTTTTCCCAATTAGAATTCCACATGCGTGAACACCGTATTGGCGGACAGAACCTTCGAGAATACACGCATTTTTAATAGTTTCAATTTCTACTGGATTTCCGTCTGCACGAGCCTTCTTTATTTCATCAATAAGAAATAAGTGAACATCTGCTTGGGTAAGCTTTTTTCCGTCATCATTACCTGCAGCTTCCTTTTTTTCTTTGAGTATTTTATTCGTGACTTTGTCTAAATCACCTAATTCTTTTTCAGACTCAATTATATATGTAAAAGATTTGTTAAGTTTTCCGTTATCCGGAAATTCTTTGGTAATTCTATTTGCTTCTTGAAGTGGCAGTTTTAATACCCGTGCAACATCTTTCAATGCACTTTTTGCCGCCATAGTTCCAAACGTGCAAATATGTGCAACTTTATCATATCCGTATTTTTCGGTTACCCAATCGAGAACCTTTTGTCTCCCGTCATCATCAAAGTCAATGTCAATATCGGGCATTGAAATACGGTCGGGATTTAAAAATCGTTCGAACAGTAAATCGTATTGTATGGGGTCAATATTTGTAATACCTAAACAGTAAGAAACAACTGAGCCGGCAGCAGATCCCCGTCCGGGACCTACCAATACACCCATATTTCTGGCTTCGTTTATAAAATCTTGTACAATAAGAAAATAACCCGGAAATCCCATTTGCTTAATCGTATCCAGCTCAAGATGTATTCGTTGAATATGACCGTCAGGAATTTCTTCGCCATATTTTATTTTTGCACCATTGAGAGTGAGATGAGCAAGGTAGTCTGATTCGAATTTAATGCGAATAACCGATTCAAATCCGCCTAGGTTATCGAAACGTTCAAATTCTTTTCGTAAATCTTCCTCTTTCAGGTTTTTTGCATAGCCTTCAATTGTGCCAAAATCTTCAGGTATTGGAAACTCCGGCATAATAGGACTCGAATTAAGTTCGAATTCTTCAATTTTATTACTAATGGCAAGCGTTTCTGCCAGCACTTCGGGTGCATCAGACCATAATTTCTGCATTTCCGAGGTGGTTTTAAACCATTCCTGACGAGTATAACGAACTCGATTTTGGTCGTGAAAATCAGCTCCGGTATTTAAACAAATTAATAAATCATGAGCATCAGCATCTTTTTCGTGGGTGAAATGCACATCATTTGTTGCAACTAATTTTATGTTGAGTTTTTTGCCAATTTTAAATAATTCCTTGTTAATATATTTTTGTTTTTCGTAAACATCTTGTTTAAGATGCTCATCTTCTGTTGGATGGCGCATCAATTCAAGGTAAAAATCGTCTTGAAAAACGGAATGATACCACTCTATTGTTTTTTCGGCTTCGCTAACACCTTCTTTTACCATTTTTTTTGCAACTTCACCACCCAAGCATGCCGAGAGAACTATGAGCCCTTCTTTGTATGTTTCCAATAATTTTTTGTCGATTCTCGGTTTGTAATACATTCCATTGAGATGAGCTTCGGAAATGAGACGCAATAAATTTTTGTATCCCGTATAATTTTTTGCCAGTAAAATGAGGTGATAATTGCTTTTATCCTTTCTAGTTTCCAGATCGTCTACAATATATGTTTCACACCCTATAATTGGTTTGACACCTTTTTGTGTACAGGCTTGATGAAATTCTTTAACGCCAAACATGGAGCCATGGTCAGTTATTGCGAGTGCCGGCATATTGTCTTCACTTGCTTTTGTAACAATATCGGAAATAGCTGCTGCTCCGTCAAGGATTGAATATTGGGTGTGAACATGTAAATGGACATATGAATCAACAGAAATATCTTCCGTTTCCGTATGTTCTTCAGGTATTTTTTCTTCGATTATGGGTTCAGCTGTTTCCTTCGTGTCGAAATTTGATTCAATTGTAATTTCTGCAGCTTGAAATTTTTCCGGATTAGCTTTTGTAAAGTTTGTGATAAAAGAAGAGTCTGTGTTTAGAGTATCTTTGGTAATAACGCCAATACGTATAAGTTCCAAAAAGCAGCGAGCTGTTGCATTTACGTCTCCACTGGCATTGTGAGCTTCTATAAAATCTTCTTCAAAGAGTTTTGTGTGCAATTCGTGTAGCTTAGGCCATTTGAACTGACCATATCTACCTCCGGGCAATTGACAAAAATCGGTACTGGCATCTTTTGTGTCGACCGCAATCTTGTCTTTCAGAATATTTTCGCTCTGTGTTCGAATATGTTCGGCACTTACAATTGCCAAATCAAACGAAAAATTGTGAGCAACAACATGGGATACTGTTTGTAAATCTTTATTAAACTCTTCAAGAACAGTTGTTAAATCGGATCCTTTTTCGAGTGCTTGTTCCGTTGTAATGCCATGTGTTTGAGTTGACTCAAAAGGAATTTCGAATCCTTCAGGTTTTACGATATAATTTTTAGCACAGATAAAGGTTCCTTTTTTATCATGAATTTGCCATGCTAGTTGAACCATGCGTGGCCAATTATCCAAGTCAGAATATGGCGCATTATAATTTGCAGGTAAACCAGTAGTTTCTGTGTCAAAAATGAGGAACATATACGTATTTTTTATATATAATAAGAAGCATAAAAATACAAAAAATTTCGTCAAAAAAACAGCATGTTGATAACTATGGAAAAATAAGATTTTGAGGAATTCGTATTATTGAATAAAACCACCACCGACAACGCAGTCTCCGTCGTAAAACACCGCAGTTTGCCCGGGAGCTATCGATTCTAAAGGAGTACAAAGATGTACGATGAGACTTGATTCGCTTTCACTAGTTATAGTACACTCGGTTGCTTGTTCACGATAGCGAATTTTCACAATAAGTTTTTTTTGTGTGTCGGCTATGGAGTGAAAATAGTAATTTATAATGGTAAATGAAGTTTTATATAACGAAGCATAATCTGATAATAGAATCGTGTTTTGTTCAGGATGAATTGAATGGACAAATACTCGTTTGTTGAGGTTGATTCCTAATTTTTTTCGTTGTCCGACAGTATAATGAATGTAACCTTTGTTTTTTGAAATAACATTTCCGCTTAAGTCTCGATGAGTTCCTTCCGGAATGTGAATGCCTTTTTTGTATAATTCGTGCATTACAAATGCTCGATAATCGCCATTGTGTAAAAAACAAACTCCGGTGCTTTCCTTTTTTTGAGCCGACGTAATAGCATGAGATTTTGCTATGGAATATGTTTCTTCTTTTGTGATATTTGAAAGAGGAAATATTGTTTTTTCTAAAATATGTTGGGGAAGTGCCCACAGAAAAAATGATTGATCTTTATTATAATCTTTCCCCTTCCTTATATAATGTATGTTGTTTTTTAGTACAATCTCTGTGTAGTGTCCCGTCGCAATGTAGGAGTAGCCTAATTCTTGAGCTGTATCAAAGAGAGTTTTCCATTTCACTTTTGGGTTGCAAACCGCACAGGGGAAGGGTGTGCGTCCTTGAGCGTATTCAGACACAAAATAGGACACAATTTCAGTATAAAAATATTCAGACATATCTTTATGGAAAAAAGGAATGTGTAGTTCAGAACATGTTTTCTCTACATGCATTTGCGATTTTTTTTGTTGTTCAATTACCTGCGAATGCGCCCAAGTTTCATTGAAAAATGAAATAAATAAACCCGCTACCGAATGTCCTTGGAGTAAGAGTAAGCGTGCCGCAACGGTACTGTCAATCCCTCCGCTCATTGCTACTAAAACAGTTTTCCGTGTCATAAATGGTAATTACATATAGAATTAAAAAAAAACAAAAAAACAAAAAAAAACATACATAAGTATTAGTACGTAAAATATTTTTTCTATTTTTGTACCTAATCCTAAAAATAAATAAGTGAGGATATATTTATTTATATAAAATTATTAATTAATAAAAACAAATAATTCATGAAACAACTCTACAGTCATTTAAAACGCATGATGTTATTTTCGCTTGCGTTTTTATCGTTTGGGTACGCCAGCGCTCAAATAGAAGTGTCAGGTCAAGTTACCGATGCCGGCACAGGTAAACCTATCGGATATGCCGATGTGGTAGAACAAGGAACAACTAACGGAACGTATACTGATGCGAGCGGTAATTTCAAGCTCACAGTACAAGGTTCGGAATCAGTATTGGAATTTACTTTTCTTGGGTATAAGAAAAAAACTGTTACTGTTGGGGATCAAACGACGTTTAAAGTGCGCTTGGCAAATGATGCGGTTCAATTAGGAACTGTTGTTAAAACAGGTTACATGGTTCAAAAGAAAGAGGATGTTACCGGAGGTATTGCACATATTGGTGGAGAAGAGATAAATGATAATCCGACGGTAAATTTAGATCAGGCCTTGCAAGGTCGAGCTGCGGGTGTTCAGGTGCAATCAAATTCAGGATCACCGGGTGCAGCGATGGATATTGTAATACGTGGTCGTGGGACAACAGGTGATACTCGCCCACTATACGTGGTTGATGGAGTGCCTTCGGGATATGAATATAAAGGGGACCCTTCAAATATTGAGTCAATCTCGATATTGAAAGATGCTTCTTCTACAGCCATGTATGGAGCTCGTGGTGCAAATGGAGTTGTGCTGATTACAACTAAAGGTGGTAACTCTGTTGCCGGTGATGGTAATGGTGGAGATTATTCGAGAATTTCATTTGATGGTTATCGAGGTGTTCAGTCTGCATGGAAACAAATGGATGTTGCGACTGCTGAAGAATATGCTGAAATAAAAAATGCTCATGCCCTAAGGAATGGGGATGATTCTGTATTTACTGCAAGCGAAGTTGCTGATTTTGCAAATACTAACTGGCAAGATGAAGTATTACGCGATGCTATAATTGAACGATATAATATCACAATTGACGGTGGGTCGGCTAAATCCTCTTGGAGTATGTCTGCAGGATATCGAAATCAAGAAGGAATTGTTAAAAAATCAGGATATGAGCGGTATGATATCGGATATAAAGGAATGTATCAATTGACAGATAAATTAGATTTCGGAATGAATACGGGATTTAATTTATCATCTCAGGATGTAGTTCCTGAAGGGAGATTGGAGCAATCTTTATTAGGCTTGTCATTAATTGCTGATCCAACAATATTACCAAAAGATTCTTTAGGTGAATATAATCAAGCACAAAATAGTGATTATCATAACCCTGTTGCCTTATATGAAAACACAAATGACAATATACAAGGTTATGGTGTAGGAGCAACAGTTTGGGCAAATTATACTTTTTTTGATGGTTTAGATTTTAAAACGCAATATCATTATGGTTTTTGGCAAAATAATGAAGAAGTTTTTACACCTGAATATGAGGTCTCACCAAGTCAAAAAAATGATGTGCCAAATATGTCTAATAATGTTCAATTTGGAAGCGAATGGAATTTGACAAACACATTAACATATAGTTTCAATATTCGTGATAACGTTGATACAACAAAGACAAAGCATGCTTTTCGTGTTTTGGCAGGACAAGAGGCATTATACGAAGCACAAGAAACATATAATACATCTATGTCGGGAATCAGTGAAAAGGAAGGACAGCAATTTTATATAACTGGTTTAGATAGCGAGTCAAGGGTGTGGGTTGAAACATGGGAAGCTCCAAATGAACACACTATGTTATCTTATTTTGGTAGAGTAGAATATAATTTTATGGAAAAATATCCGGTGAATGTAACGCTTCGTCGTGATGCCTCATCACGTTTTGGTTCCGGTAATAAATGGGGAACATTTCCCTCTTTTGGTTTCGGATGGTTAATTAATAAAGAATCTTTCTTTTATGGAAATGAGTATTTGAAAGAGAATATTAATATGCTTAAACTTCGTGGTGGATGGGGTAAAATAGGAAATGAAAATGTAGGTAATTATAAATATGTTGCTTCAATAGTAAACGATGCACGCTCAGGGTATACGTTTGGAGGGTCAGAAGTTTCGGGATCTGTGCCTTTATCTATCCCAAATGAAAATTTGAAGTGGGAAGAAGCTACAAGTTGGTCGTTTGGTGTTGATCTACAGGCTTTTAAAAATAGTTTGGTGATAAATGCTGATTATTTCATTAAAAATAATATTGATAACTTAGTTAATATTGAAGTGCCTTCGGTAGTTGGTATTGATGGTTCAGAAAATAACCCAATTGCAAATGTTGGTGAAATAAATAATAAAGGAGTAGAGTTAAGTATATTGTATCGAAATAGTGTACTGATAAATGAAGACAACGCAAACAGTAAATTTTCCTACAGTGTATCCGGTAATATTTCTAAAATTAATAATGAAGTTATTGAACTGGGTGGAACCGAATTGCCAGGTGGAAAAGTCGATAGGGCTGATTCTTATGTTTGTAATACAAAGGTTGGATATCCAATAGCTTCTTTTTTTGGGTATAAAGTTGATGGGATTTATCAATCATGGGAAGAAGTTAATGAAGGTGGTCAAGCGGGTTTGGTTGAACCCGGTGATTATAAATTTGTCGATGTAAATGGTGATGGTCGAATTACTTCTAAGGATATTACTTTTATAGGTAGTCCACATCCTGATTTTACGTATGGATTTTTTGCAAATGTAAACTTTATGAGTTTCGATTTAGGATTACAATTTCAAGGTTCATATGGAAATAAGATATTTAATGTTACCAAATGGTATTTAGATGGTGGGTATCTCAGTTCAAATTATTCTACCCGTCGTTTGGATGTTTGGTCAGAAGAGAATTCAGGTTCTGAAAATCCGTCAGACCCATCGTGGTTTACTAAAAGAGATGATGCTTTCCCTCATTCTGGTTTTGTTGAAGATGGATCATATTTACGTTTAAAAAATATAACTTTAGGTTATACATTGCCTGAAAAAGTAAGTCAAAAAATTAAACTTAATAGTTTTAGAGTATATGGTCAAATCCAAAATGCATTAACATTTACAAATTATAGTGGGTTTGATCCTGAAATAGGTACAAATACAACACTTAATTATGAAGGTCCAGAGTTTGGTGTAGATCGAGGTGTGTATCCTCAAGCACGTGCGTTTATTATTGGAGTTAATTTAGAATTTTAAAAAATATAAACATGAAAAAAATAGTTTTATTTCTAATATCTGTTATAGCATTACTTTCGTGTAGTGATGACTTTATAACAAAAGAACCACTTGGAGTGTCAAGTAATTTGACATTCTATGATAGTCCGGAAAATTGTAAACTAGCTGTAAATGCAGTTTATGATCCTCTACAATGGCATGAAATGTATGGTATAAATCATTGGGCTATTGGTGATGTTTGTTCTGATGATGCCGAAAAAGGTGGTTCAGATATTTCCAAACCATATCAAGAAGATGCGTATGATATATTTACTATGTGTACGTATAATGTAACACCACTTAATGAAATGATTGCAAATATGTGGGATAGTTATTATATTGGTATTGGTAGAGCAAATAGTTTGTTGGAACAGACAGAAAATTTGATATCAGGAAAGGATAGCGTTCTATATAAGCAATATCGTGGAGAGGCTCGTTTTTTACGTGCGTATTATTATTTTGATATGGCTCGCATTTGGGGACCTGTACCATTATTAACGTCATCGGTCACTCCTGATGAAGCAACAGCTTTAGGTAATAGAGCAGAAAATGATAATTCAACTGGAACTAAGCAGATGGAAAAAATGTATGAATTTATTATTTCAGAACTTGAAGCTATTCAAAATAATCTTCCTTGGGAATATTCTGCGACTGAGGATTTCGGTCGTATATCGAAAGGGGCTGTGCAAGCATTATTGGCAAAGGTCTATTTATATCGTGCCGATAACGAATATTTCGGTGAAGATTCTGATTATGAATCAGCATTTACCGTTGCTAATAATTTAATTACAAATTCAAATAATCCCTATGAATTAGAGAATAAGTATCAAGATGTCTTTGATATGAATTTGGAAAATCAATTTAGTGATGAATTTGTGTTTACTATCCAATATATTAGTAATTCTAACTCTGGTGATAGTTATAATAGAAACGATGGTGCCGAAGGATCAATTAAGCCAACTTATACTAATATTCGATGGGTTATTGATCCTGAAACGGACAAACCAATAAGAATAAGTGATTTTGGATATGGTTTTATGATGCCAACACAAGATTTAGTTGATGAATTTAACCCTGCTGATCCTCGACTAACAATGATGAAGGAAGAGGGGGATAGTATTTATCTTGATTTAGCTAATGGACAAAAACATTATAAAGTTTATTTTGCACCTGGTAAAACGACTGGCTATTATTGTATGAAAAATACTGTATATTATGATAAATATGATGCGACAAAGGCACAAAATACTGGTAAATCTATACCGGTAATTCGATATGCAGATGTCTTATTGATAGCTGCAGAAGCTGGAGTTCAGTCAGGGCATACTACAGAAGCTCTCGCCTATGTTAATTGGTTGCGTGTACGTGCAAGAAAAAGTACACGACAACAAACTGGGTATAAGCAATATGATTATTCTGTACCTGCTAGTCTTGAACCAGCAGATTACTCAGCAATTACTTTAAATAAAGTACGTAAAGAACGTCGTATGGAATTGTTTTGTGAATCAAGTCGCTATTTTGATGTTGTTCGTTGGGGAAAAGATGATGAGATTTTCGGGTCAATTACCGAAGATGTTGCCGGTAATCCTGTTAGTTGGAATTCTGCAACCGAAGGAAGGTTGCCGATTCCGAATATTCAAATTATTCTTCATACCGGTGGTAATTTAATTCAAAATCCTGGATATTAATTTTTAATCTTATGTATATGAAAAATCTTAAATTTATTTATATTTTAATTGCTGTCATGTTTTATTTAACTTCGTGTAAAGATAAAATTGAACAGCCTGACGGTGGTTTTTCTTGGTATGAAGAGACCGATTTTATGCTTAATCGAGATAACCCCAATAAAAATCCATTTTATTTAAATGAAACAGCAATCTTTGTGAGTGAGTCTAATGATGCTGAAATGTATGTTGTATGGCCTGGGGATAAAGGGTATGATTATACCAAAAGATTCTTACATGATTCTTTATCTAATGCTGATACAAATAAGGTTGCGTCAAAGGCAGCAGGTAAACCATTAACATTTAAAAATGGAGAGTATTACTTAACATCTGGACATGTATTTTCTGATGTTGGTACTTTTATGGTTTATTTTGTGAGTAGAAATTTTAATGAAGAAGATAATTCGTTTAAGGAAACTGTTGATTCTGCTGAAATCGAAGTCCTTGATACAGTAACATCTTTGTTTTTACCACAAGGTGCTGATCCAACTAAGGTTAATTATAGTTTCAATGTTGTCCTTCCTGCTGATTTAGCGGGTGTCGCTCCTGATATAAGTGGTACTCTTGTTGAACTACCGGTTTCATATGGCTTCGATTTGTCATATGCAGCAATAAAATTTGCAGTTAATAATGCTTTAGTTACTGTTGATCAAGGTGAATTGTCCCTTGCAAATGGAGTATATACATGGCAAGGTAGTTTAGAATCACCTTGTATAATTACAGTATCTGCTGTTGGTGAAGGAGCTCCAAGTAAAGATTATACTTTACAAGCAACGTACGGCACCCCATCTTCCGAAAATGACTTAACCGAACTCTCTATTGCTGGTTTCGATGGTGAAATCAGCGGCTCAGGTGTTGATGTTGAATTACCTGCTGCTACTAATTTAAATGCTGTTGCAATCGATTTTACCGTTTCAGAACATGCTACGGTTTCAATTGGTGGAACAGATATTGCGTCTGGAGATGATATTGATTTGTCTTCGCCGGTAACACTTACTGTCACAGCTCAGGATGGTACTACACCTCAAGATTTTACAATAACTCCGGTTGGTATACCTACTCAAATGACAAACCTTGAATTTATTAATTTGAATCCGGTAGTAGTTGCAGATTTTTCTGCGACACCTAATATTGCTGCAACTGTGTTCCCGGGAACTGATGTGACTAATTTAGTGCCTTCGATTACAATGACTAAATTCGCTCAAGCATTTTATAATGATGGTTCTTCAGACGTTCAGATTGAAAATGGAGTAACTGCAATTGATTTTACTGATCCTGTTGATTTATATATTTATACGTCAGTTGATACGGTTCAGTATACTGTTACGGTTAGTGAATAATATTTGAAAGATATATATATATATTATGAAAAGAGTATTGATGTATTTCAATACTCTTTTTTTTACTCTGTAATGTTTTGAAATTATGAGCCCGAAGAAGAAAAGAGAAAATGTGTTTGTGAGTTTGGTGTTTAATATTGTTGCTCCGGTATTAATTATGACTAAACTTAGTGGTGATGCTTATTTAGGACCTATTTACAGTCTCGTAATTGCATTATTGTTTCCGGTAACGTATGCCGTGTATGATTTTATCAATCGAAGAAATGTTAACATAATCTCTATTCTTGGGTTTACGAGTATTTTACTTACGGGTGTGTTTGGCTTATTTGAATTATCTCCGCTCTGGATAGCCGTAAAAGAAGCATCTGTTCCGTTAATTATCGGTTTAATTGTTTTGTTTACTGTAAAAACGGAGAAAAATCTTGTCACTAAAATTTTGTTTAATGAAGATGTTATGGATTTATCGAAAGTACATGAATCATTACGAGAACAAAACAAATCAGATGAATTTCAGGCTATTGTTATTAAATCTTCATATTGGGTTGCTGTTTCGTTTTTTCTATCGTCTACCTTAAATTTTATTTTGGCTCGCATTGTCTTGCAAAGCGAACCCGGAACCTCTGCCTATGTTGAGGAATTAGGACGTATGAACGCTCTTAGTTTTCCGGTAATAGCACTTCCGAGCACTATTATTTTAGGCTTTGTGTTATTTAATGTGTTTAAACATATTAAACGCTTAACCGGATATTCTCTCGAGGATATCGTCGTTTCGAAAAAATAGTTCGTGTTTTTTTTATTCCGAATAGTTAATTATAGGTTTCCTCTTTTTTCGAGTTCTTTCCACGCTAGTGCACTTGCCCCCAAAACAGCAGCATTTTCATTGAGTAAGCCACTTTGTTCAATTTTTATTTTATTTTTAAAAATTGTAAGCAAGTGTTCTTCCATTGAGCGTTTGGTAGGTTCAATAATTAAATCACCAGCTTTTGCGACACCACCAAATAAAAATATGTGTGATGGGCTTGTATGGCATACCAAATCTGCTAATTTTATGCCCAGAATTTTCCCGGTATATTCAAAACATTCTTTTGCAAGCTCGTCCCCATTTTTTAAAGCTTGTTGGATAGAGAGTGAGGTCATTTCGTTATACGGCACATCGCGAAGTACTGAGGGTTTGCTTGAGTTACAGAGAATCTCTGCCATGGTACGAACTATTGCTGTTGCAGAAACATATGTCTCGAGGCAGCCTTTATTGCCACACCCACATTCTCTGCCATTTTCATATACGAGTGTATGCCCTAATTCTCCGGCAAATCCATCGTGACCATAAACTAAATCGCCGTTTACAAACAGACCACTTCCAAGACCGGTGCCAAGTGTAATCATAACAAAGTCTGATAAATCTTTTGCTGCGCCATACATTTTTTCGCCCATAGCTGCAGCATTGGCATCATTTGTAATGGCTGTAGTTATATGTGGAAAGTGTTTTTCAAGTAAATTACAAAAATGAATTGTTCCTTTCCATGCAAGGTTTGGAGCTTCTTCAATGGTTCCGTTATGATAATTGGCATTTGGTGCACCGACACCTATCCCCATTAAATTCCAATCGGAATGTTCCGAGAGTATTCTGTCTATGGTGTCTTGCAGTTTTTTTATATATGGTTCTACTGTTGGAAAATCTGTTGTGCGAAATGAGGTTTCGTGAAGACTTTTCCCTTCTTTGGTAACAAACCCAATAACGGTATTTGTTCCACCTATATCTATACCAATTGTAATATCCATATGAGTAATCTTAAATGTTTGTTTATTGTTTCACAAATATATGAAAAAATCTTGTATCTGATGTTTCACTATACATTATGCACACAAAAATCTCTTATTTTTTTGCCATTTTGTGTGCAATATATCCTGTTATGATGAGCTGAATGGAATGGTAGAGCATTATAGGAATAAGAATAAAACCTGTAATGGTAGAATCGGCAAATAGAATACTTGCAATGGCAACACCATGAAGGAGAGATTTTTGGGAACCGCAAAATTGAACAGTAATAGTGTCCTTTCTGTTCATCAATAAGTGAGCACTTATAATTTTTAGGAGGAAAAAGACAGTAAGAAAAAGGATAATAATGCCTATGGTTATTGTTGCAATAGTTAAACCGGAATAGTCGGAAAAAATATTCTCAGCAAACGAGCGGCAAAAAGAGGTATATATAACAAAAACGACAATGCCTTGTTCGAAATATTTGAGTGTAGGTTTCTTCTTTAGAGCATATTTTCCAATTAACGGATGTAAAATCATACCTATGGTTATAGGAAGTATAATTTGAAAGACTAATTTACCATAAATGTCATATGCATTAAAATCCTGTATGTGAGCTGATAAAAAAAAGGACATCCATGCCGGTGTTATCAAAATTCCTGCAAGACTTGAAATGCTGGCATTAAATATTGATGCCGGTATATTTCCGTTTGCTAATGAAACCATTATTACCGCAGAAGAAACGGTTGATGGCAGAGCTGATAAGTAGAACATGCTTAACCAAATGGTTTGGTCTGTAATGAATGGTTTGCAGAGTAGGATAAGAGTCGGAAACAGTATAAAGGTAGTCGTTTGAATTATAATGTGCATTTTCCAATTGGATAAGCCTTGTGCAAATTCCGAAAAATTAAATTTGAGACCATATAAGAAAAACACCAAACTTATACCATAATAGGTGATATGAGAAACCGGAAGAAATGCTGTTTCGGTACCGATGTTCGGGAATAAGTAGGCAAGTATAATTGCTGCTATAAGAGATGCAATAAATCCGTCAACACCTATTTTTTTGAGCATTTTCACGAGCATATTTTTGCGTGAAGTTCTTTTATTTCTTGTGAGTCAGGATGATTTGATAAAGCAGAAGAGAGTAAATTACAAGCTTTTTCCGCATCATTTTCTTCAATATATATTTCCGCAAGATTTCGTAAGGCACGCACAAATCCACTGTTTAAGTCTAATACTTTTTTGTAATACTCCACAGCTTTTTTATTATTGTTTAAGTATTTGTAAGAAACTGCTGTATTATGAAGAACAAGAAGGTTTTTGGGGTTAATTTCCAGTGCTTGTAGGAATAGTTCAATTGCTTCTTTATATTTCTCTTGAATTCGGTAACAGTCAGCTAAACAGAACAAGGTTTTTTCATTTTTCGAATCAATTTCCAATGCTCCTCTAAATGAATCGACCGCTTTTGAAATCATGTTTAGTTCAGTATAATTAACACCTAAACTAAATAGAATTTTGAATTCGTTTCCATGTAATTCTTTGTGTTTGAGTAAACAAGCAATAGCTTGTTCGTACATTTTGAGAGCATGAAACGAAACGCTGAGTCCGTAAAGAGCTTTTACTGAATTAGGTTTTCGTTCGAGTGCTTGAATAAAATGGGTAACAGCACGCTCGTGGTCTCCCGAAAGTCCATATGCTACTGCTACGTAGTGCCAAGCTAAGTGCCATTCCGGAAAATCAGAAGCTAATTGTTCTGAAGTTGAAAGCAGTTCGCTTAGTTTCCCCTGTTGAGCCAATTCTCGTAATAATATTTCATACTCTGCTTTTTTCATAATGATTTACCATTGACGTTGAAATTGTTGTTCTTTATATTCTTTCTGTTTTTTTGCTTTCCATTCTTTGTAAATAGCTGCAAATTTTTGTTGAAAGTTATCAATCGGATGCGGAGCTTGTAAAAGTTCAATATCACCGTTCGGATCAATCAAAATAAAACTTGGCATTGCCGATGCTTTATATTTCTTGGCAATTTCTGAATTATTTTTCCCATAAACAAATGTCCAATTGTAGTTTTCTTTATTTTTTTTCACAAACTCACTGAATGTTTCAAAATCTTTCTCATAGCTTACGATAATTATTTCTATATAGCCTTTGGTGTTTTCTTGGATTTTCTGGAGTACTTTGTAATTTTGAATGCACTCTAAGTTTTCGGAGCGACAAAAGCCAAGGTACACATAACTTCCTCTATATGCTGAAAGCTTTATTGGTAAACTGTCGGCGGTGGAAAGCGTAAAATCGGGGGCTGAGTCGTGTTCTTGTACAGAATTTTGTTGAGATAAAATTGATTGGGCAATTGTTATGTGTTCTGGAATTTGGGTGAGTATTATAACAGAATCCAAGGTTTGTCGCACTGTCTGTTCTGGAAAGGTGATTGGGTCTTTAAAGCAGTCGTAAAGGCACTGTAAGAGGATGAGCTCTTGTAAAGTGTCGTTCCGAAATGAAACATATGAGTCAAGTCGTTCTTTAAACATTGTAGGGCTTTTTCCAAAAATAATTGATTGTTTCATATCGGTGCCTAACTCTTTCATATGATTGTTGAGAATATAATCTTTCCAGAGCATTTGAAAGAAACTTATGTATGGTGGGTTGTAATAATTAGGTTTTGAGTTAATTAAATATTTCTTAGTTGTTCTGTTCATATCTCGCTCATATGCCATATGGCGGAGTGTGTATATTCGAAAAGAAGAGTATGTATCGAAAAATGGATGAGAATAGTCCTTAAAAACGCTGTCTAAATGACGTTCTAGTTTGTCAACCAATGATTTATCTCGAAGCACGAGTAAAACTTGAAAGTTTTTGGTAAGAAAGCGTTCGTAAATATTATTAAATTTATAAATGTGCAGATTTAAATCATCTGGGTTCGGATTTTTAATTCCTAAACTTATATTTTCATGTTTGAAATAAGGATTAATTTCGTCTTGTAATGTTTTTTCACGTGGTGGTGGGAGTATAATTTCATGTGTGCTGTCGGGTTCAGCAAATAAAAAACATTTGTATACTCCAAGATACATAAATATTTCTTGTGTGTGTTTGAGCGGAAATGTGCAAGTAAAATTCCCACTTGTATCGACAAAAAAAGTGTCAATAATTTCTTCTGTATGGGTAATATAGTCGGTGTATTTGTATAAAACAATGTCGGTACGAGCAAGTTCGGGAGAATTTCCGGAAATAGTGGTGTGCGAAATCTGGGGCGTATCTTGTGCACGTACCGAAAGAATGCTTATAAAGATACTGAATAGAGATAATAATATAAATAATTTTGACTGTATCATATTAAATTTTTCCGGGAATAAATTCTGAAACATCTGTGCCGTAGGAAATTAAGTCTCTAATTATTGTTGATGAAACATGACCAAATTCAGGAGGTGTTACAAGAAATATGGTCTCGATTTCGGGCAATAATTTGCTGTTCATTTGTGCAATTGATTTTTCGAACTGAAAATCTGTGGTATTTCGTAATCCCCGTAATATAAATTGTGCCTTTCTTTTTTTACAGTATTCAATAGTTAAGGATGTATATGTATCAACTGAAATTTTTGGGGTGTCTGTAAAAAGGGATGTAATATGTTGTATTCGTCGATCTAAAGGGAAAAAATCCTTTTTTGCAGAGTTCACTCCAATTGCAATGATAATTTCATCGAAAAGAGGCATTGCTTGTTCTAATATCGACATATGCCCAATAGTGAATGGGTCAAAGCTGCCGGGAAAAATAGCTGTACGTTTTGTTGAATTCATGTCTAATGCTATTTAATTTCGGTACAAAGAGAATTTATTGTGTGAGATGTTTGTTCCCCCGTACTCATGTTTTTTAGTGTAATATTTTCTGAACGTAATTCATCTTCTCCTATTATTGCAACAAACGGAATATCTTTGTCGTGTGCATATTTCATTTGTTTTTTCATTTTTGCATTGTCGGGATATAATTCGCATGCAATATTTTGTTTTCGGACGCTTTGCATATATTGTAATGCTTTTTGAGATTCTTGTTCGCCGAAATTTACAAATAAAATGCGAGTTGTTTGTGTAATTTCTTGAGGATATTTATCTAATTGATTAAGAACATCATAAATTCTGTCGGCTCCAAATGAAATACCGACTCCCGATATGTCAGGCATCCCAAATACCCCGGTTAAATTGTCATACCGACCACCGCCGCAAATACTTCCGATGGCAACGGTTTGCGATTTTACTTCGAAGATTGCTCCGGTATAATAATTTAGTCCTCTTGCCAGACTGATGTCTAATTCCACATCTGCTGAAATTGAAAGATGCGAAAGTGATGAAAATATGTACTCTGTTTCTTCAATACCTTTTTTTCCAATTTCTGATGCGTCTAATAACTGTGATAAGGTATGAATTTTTTCTGTATAATTACCGGAAAGAGAAAGAATGGGATTGAGTTTGTTGATAGCTTCTTCTGTTAATCCTTTTGAAGCTAATTCTTTTTGAACATTTTCGAGCCCAATTTTATCTAATTTGTCAATTGCAATGGTGATGTCTACAATTTTTTCCGGCTCGCCAATTATTTCGGCTATGCCACTTAAAATTTTTCGATTATTTATTTTAATGGTAATTGGTATATCAAATAATGTGAAAACAGAATCTATAATTTGTACTAATTCTATCTCGTTTATTAAAGAATCACTCCCAATAATGTCGGCATCACACTGATAAAATTCTCGGTACCGACCTTTTTGTGGTCTGTCTGCACGCCACACCGGTTGTATTTGGTATCGTTTAAACGGAAACTGAATGTCATTTCTGTGTTGTACCACAAAACGGGCAAAAGGGACGGTCAAGTCATATCGGAGAGCCTTTTCACAGAGCTTTGCAGCCAATTGTTGCGAAGAATTGTGCGATAAATTTTCGGCTGAAATTTTTTGTTGAAATTCACCGGAGTTGAGAATTTTAAATATTAATCGGTCACCCTCTTCGCCATATTTTCCCATAAGTGTATCCAATGTTTCCATTGCGGGAGTTTCTATTGCATGATATCCGAATAAGGTGAAAACAGAACGTATCGTATCAAAAATATATCTGCGTTTTGTCATTTCCGCAGGTATAAAATCTCTTGTTCCTTTTGGAATAGAAGGTTTTTGTGCCATATTTCAATTTTTTTACAAAAATACATATTTCGGCATAAGATTTCACAGATTAGGGCAGATTTTTATAGTTCATTTATTATGCGGAAGATTTTTTCATCAGAACTTTTAATCCATACCAATCATTAAAAATATTTGTGTACATTTGTTAAAAAACTTAGATATATGTTTTGGTGGGTAGTTCAGGCTTTAGCAATTATAATATGCACAATACTTCTTGTGCGACTTTTAACTTTGTATGTGGTTCCATGGGTCGGAAAAAAGTTTTTTCCTCATTCGTATGAACAATTCAGAAAAAAATATTTAGAACCGGAAGAGTAAATGAGAATTATTCGAAATCTTTTATTAGGTCTGTTAGGTCTTCGTTGGTACTTGCAATTGGTAAGTAAATTGTATATTTTTTGTGTGTCTCGTGGATGGTGGCGAACAAAATATCCAGAATTATTTTATCTGGACTCGGTAATTTCTCCCGGCAATACCTGTATTGATATTGGAGCAAATCTTGGCTATTATTCTACTCGCATGGCTCATTTAGTAGGTAAAACGGGACAGGTATATGCAGTGGAACCAATTCCGTTATTTGGAGGAATTTGGAAAAAAAATGTACAACCACATAAAAATCCCCATGTTCATCTACTTCCTTTTGCTCTTGGCAAGGATTCGGGAACCGTACAAATGGGCATCCCCGAAAAAAATGGACGTATTCATCACGGGATGACCAAAATTGCAAGTTCTGCTCAGGAAAAATATGTGCATTTTTTTGATGTCGAAATGCGAAATCCCGATGAATTATTTGCTGATTTAACAGACTTGCATTTTATTAAGTGCGATGTAGAAGGCTATGAATCGGTAGTGTTTGAAAATATGCAGAAAACAATTAATCGCTTTCGTCCGCTTGTGCAATCTGAACTCGGTGGGCAGGAAAATAGAATGAGGGTTATTTCCTTATTTAAGTACATGCACTATGATTGTGCAGTCTTGCGTAATAAATCTTTAGAAAAAATTTCTGATGAGGAAGCAATGACTTTGTCTCAGGATTTTTATTTTATTCCTCGGTAATTTTTTGAGGAATAATTATATACAGAGGATTTTCTGTATAATGTCTTATTTTTTCAACAATATCTTTGGCTATTAATTGTCCCTGTATTGTGAATACATAGCAGAGTTCAGTATCTGAAATAGACCCTTTTTTTGAAGTCTGATTGTGGAATGCTATTTCAGGTAAATCCGTAGCAATAGTATATCCACATTGTCTGAGAGAATCAGCTACCTCATTTCGGAGAATTGGTAGAAATTCATACAAATAATTTCCCGGACAAAGTGTTGCTGCACCATCTGCATGTCCGGCAATAATGGGTAGCTTGCTGTTGAGTGGGTGACTTGCCGTGAGAAGTGGTTGCAAGGAATCTTTTGCACATTTCCAGGTAACCAGTTTTCGAAGAGATTGATATGCAGTGTTGGGCACTAGTACTTCTTCGTAGTTTCCTAAGACACAAATGCCGAGTGTGTGTGCATTATTTCCGGAAAAATGTGCTCCTTGAACCATGTCTTGCGGAAATTCTCCGGGGTCTCTGCCGGCATAGATTATGCCATTTTGTGCAATCAAATAATTATATCCAATATCGTCCCATTCTCTTGTTTCTGTATGGTATGTGTATATATTTCGTACCACGTCGGTATAATTTGCGTCATCATTAGAACCTGCGGAATGATGAATAATAATATTTTTTGTTTCGGTATAGATGCGTTCATAATCCGGTGCAGGTAAATCAGCACGCCATTCGTCTTGATAAATCATAGTTGGAACATCGGAACACGAAGATGATTTGAGTTGAACTGCTGACTGCTTTTCTATTTCAGTATAAGGCTGAACATATATGCCGGTAAAAGTAATTGATTTATGTACCGGTTTGCTTATACACAGATGTGTTTGTGGATGTTCAAAAATAATTAATTCTGACCACATACCATTTTCCGTTTCTGTATGTATACCTTCTTCATGAGGAATATACGTGGCTGAGTCTGTAATTATAAGAATATCTGTAAAATTGATAGCTTCATCCGAATACAACGAAACAGATGTTATGCTGTCCGGCAATGATAAACAGGTGTCGGTAATCGATGAGTTAACTACCGTTTTTGTGATCCGAAAAGATTGTGCCTGAATAGTTGCAGACAATAAGAAGATACAGACAAAAACGTATAGTTTTTCATAATTTAAATTATTGTGTTCCATCCGAATCTATCTGGAATGTCTCCATATTGAATGCCAATTAATGTTTCAAATAATTGCCTACATACTGTTCCTGTTTCTTCAGGATTTCCGTATGTATAGTGATTTTTTGTAATCGGGTCGTATATTTCGTAAACAGGCGTTAGTACCGCAGCTGTGCCGCACTGTCCAATTTCCTCAAATTCAGATAATTCTTCAAGAGGAACTTTTCGTTCTTCTACCGAAAGCCCCAATATTTCTGAAGCAACCGTTTTGAGACTCATGTTGGTAATAGACTGAAGAATAGATTGTGAGTCGGGGGTGATATAGGTATTGTTTTTAATACCGAAAAAGTTTGCCGGACCACATTCGTCGATATATTTTTTTTCTTTTGGGTCAAGATATAATGCGGCACTATAACCTAAGGCATGAATTTTTTCTGTGGTAATAAGTGCCGGTGCGTAATTGCCACCAACTTTTACATTTCCGGTTCCAAGCGGAGCTGCGCGATCTGTGTCGCGTTCTATAATTATTTTTACCGGTTTTAATCCCGTTTTAAAATAAGGACCCACCGGAGAGCAAAACATAACAAACATATAATCATCGGCAGGGCTTAATCCTAATCGAGGGCTTGTACCAATTAGTAACGGTCTGATGTATAGAGAAGCTCCTGTTCCGTAGGGAGGTACAAAATCTTTGTTTTCTTCTATCAATCTGCGAAGAGCTTGCTCAAAGATTTCGGGTGGAATAGACGGCATAGAAAGACGATTTGCAGATTTATTTAATCTGCGGAGATTTTCCTCCCATCTAAAAATACGAATCTTGTTGTCTTTTCCGCGATATGCCTTTAAGCCTTCAAAACATTCTTGTCCGTAATGGAGGCATGAGGCCGCCATATGAAGATTTACATTTTCATCAGTGTGAGATGTTATTGTTTCCCATGCATTGTTACTATACACACAACGAATATTTGTGTGTGTCTTTTTATACGCAAAAGGCAATTGAGCCCAGTTAATCATAATTTTATGTGTTTTTTATTTTATTAAAACTGCGAGTTTGTTCTTGTAGTTTTTGAATTTGTTTATTCTTGTTTGCATTTCGCCGTTTTTTCGATGATTCGGTAAAAAAGCGATGGTTTTGCAAAAATTTTATTTGCATTTTATTCCACTCAAATTCACTTTTTGTCATAATCCCTTGTTCCATTAATTCTTTGTATAAATCACGAGAAACAGGGAAATAATCATCTCTTCCCAAATAATCTAAGTCAGCATCACACATAATTTCCTCTAAATGATTTTTAGGTTTATGTGGTAATTGAGTTGCTAAAATGATATCACAAATTACATTTATTTGATCTTCGGTATAATTATATTTTGGTAAAATATTTCTGCATAATTGTGCTCCCATTTCTTCATGTTCATCGTAACCGAGCAGAAATCCTGAGTCATGAAAAAGAGCAGCTGTTTTTAATATAAATAAATCTTTATCATTTACATTTTCATCTCGTGCTATTATTTCTACTTGAACGACAACATCAATTGAATGTTTAAGGTTATGGTAGAGAAGATTTGGAGGAAGCTCTTTTTCGAGTCGTTCAAACATCATTTCTTGTAAATCTTCGAATTTAAGCAACAAGAATTTAAATTTAAATGTTTCGTTTGGAAAATTTTTGAGTGGATCATCAGTAAATTGTGGTTTAAATCCTTTCACAAAATACATATCTATGTCGCCTTTGTATTTAACAGGCATTTTTCCGCGGTACTCACAATCAAAGAATTCCTGAATAAGAATATACGTGCTTTCAGAAATATTTACTTTGCCTACTTCGCCGGAAGATTCCATACGGCTTGCTGTATTAACGCTGTCACCCCAAATATCGTATGAGAATTTTTTACTCCCCACAACACCTGCAATAATTGGACCGGTGTGTATGCCAATACGGAGTCCCCAATATTCTTTATCAACTATTGATGAGTCTTTCTGAATTTCTTTGATGCGATATTGCATTTCTAAGGCAGCAACCACAACCTCAATTGGGTTGGTTGTGTTTTTTTGTGGTATACCGCCGGCACACATATAGGCATCGCCAATAGTTTTAATTTTTTCTATATTGTGTTTTTCTACAATTTTGTCGAATTCTAAAAAGAATTTATCTAATTCGTCAATAAGAATATCCGGATTCATTTCTTCGGCAATTTTTGTAAATCCGTGAATATCAGAAAAAAGAATTGTTGCCATGTTAAAACGCATAGAACTGGCGCGTCCTTTTTCTTTTAACTCTTTTGCGGTTTCTTCGGGTAAGATATTGCTTAGAAGCACTTCGGTTTTTTCTTTTTCTATCAATAATTCTTCTGTCCGATCTTTAATAATGGTACTCAATCTTGATTTTTCTTTAATAAATTGATATGCTCTCCAGCGTAGAATTATTGTTACGATTGAAACAAGTAAAATCACATAAAAAATAATAGCCCACCATCGGAGTAAGGGATGTTGGGTTATCTTAAACGAAAAAGATGATGTTTTTGCATTATTTCCATTAGTATCAATCGCTCGAACTTCAAATGTGTATTTTCCGGCGGGAAGATTAGAAAATTCTTTATATGTCGCAGATGTTTTGGCAGACCAATTATTTTGAAATCCTTCGAGTCTATATGAATATGTTACATCATTATTGTTTTCATAAATTGGTGCCCCATAGTCAAAACGTATAGAATTATGAGTGTAGGGAATGGTAACCATATGTGAGTTGCCCGATTTTCTGTAATTGTTTATAAGCGAGTCCTTACCAATAGTTATTTCGTGAATGTAGGTTTGAATAGGATTTTTTCGAGACGAAAGTTGTTTGAAATCTAAGCGAACCAATCCGTCGAAACCGCCATACCATACAACAGAGTTCTTGTCGGGATAAATTGTATTACAAATAAAATAAGAAAGTTTGTTGAATTGTGATGTGATAAAAGTATATCGATTTATTCCCGGAGTGTGCCATGCAACTGCAATTTGATTTTTGTATAATCCTTGGGAAGCTAGAGTAAGCCAAATATTATTGTTTGCATCTTCTTTTATGCAGCGAACTCTCGAATTAGAATAATGAACCGGTTTTGGAATAGTATTGTCGGCGTAAAAAACATGAATATTATCATCGTATCGATAGATTCCGTCTGAAGTAGAAAAAAGAGTGCCTTCGGAGGTGTGAAAAACTTCAATCCATTCTAAATTGTGTGCCAGTCCTCGTCCGTGAGATTTAGTTATGGTGTTGTTTTGTAATTTGTATATACCATTATAATAGGTGCCAATCCAAATGGTGCCTGTTTGGTCTTGAGATATAGATTGAATTTCGCCGTTTATCGGACCAAAAGTGGAGGAAACTTCAAATGTCGTGGTGTTTTGTATTGGAACAAAATAAATGTGTTGTGTGCCTGCTAATATGAGATTTGTTGAATCAAGCGACAGGCATACTGCCGTAATGGGATCCGATGTGATTTGTCTATGTCCCGATTGTGTAATTGTATATAAACCTTTATTTGTTCCTGCGAATAATATATTTTTATATGAAATGAGTGTATTGCAGGAGACATGACTTGGTTCAATTTTTTGAAATGTTTCTTTGTTTGTGCCGGTACGTGTTAATTTATAAATACCTTTTTGTGTTCCGAAATACATAAAATTGGTGTGCCTTTCAATACTAAAGACGCTCCCTTGAATATTTTGCCGTGCCGTAAAATACGTAAAAGCAGAGGGAACTTCAATACGGGCTATTCCATTACTGAAGCCAAGCCATAAGTTGTTTGATTTGTCAACAAAAAGATCGTGAATCGTATTATCAAATAAACCACTCTGCGTATTTAAATAATTAATTAAATTACCATCTTTATCAATAAAATACAGACCGTTATTGTGTGTGCCAATTGCTAATGTGTTGTTTGATAATCGTTCCGAACAGCTGTATCCGAACAATTCTAAGTCTTTATCAATTTGAGTGGTGAATTTTTTTATGGTGTTTGATAATGATAGCGTATAAAACGAATCGTGAGTTCGGAACACTACCGAGTTAGAAAATCTAAAAACATCTATAATTGGTTTGTTTTTAAAAAAATCAGATTGTTTAAATGGGCGCAATTCATTAAACTCATAGGTATATAAATTGTCAGATTTAGATACATACAGAGCATCTCTGTCGGTAAATATTCTTAAATGAGTAGAATCTGTACATATAGGGATTATTGTGCGACTTGATATTTTATATAAGGTATGATTTGCAATAAAAAAAAGTTGGTTTCTAAAATGTTCAATAAATGATACTTGCCCAAAAGATACTGAAGAGTCGAGTAGGCTCACAAAATGAGTGTTGTCAAATTCGTCAAGATATATTTCTTCAATTTTGTTGTAGCCGCCAACGTATATATGTCCAACTTTATCTCTGTACAAAATTGGTTTGCCTTTAAAATCAGTCAAATCCCATGAAATAGTATTATATGAGAGAATACCGTTGAAATTCCCAAAATACATGGTGCCATTTATATCTTGAGTTATCGAATAATTAGCACCCCCGTATCCAATTTTTTTCGGTGAGATATTTTCATAAAAAGGAACTCCTAATTCTATTGTTTGAGAGAAAACAGTAGAAAAAGACACAAAAATGAAAAAAAGTATGTAATATATGTTTCTCAAGTTAGTTTTTTGTATTATTTTTAAATTTTAAAAAGAAAATATTTTCAAATGTACTAAATTTTAATAAAAATATATATGGAACATAAAGATAAAACTATATTAGTCGCTTGGGATTTTTCGGGTGTTGCCGATTATGCAATGCAACATGCAATTCGTTTTGCAAAAGTTATTGGCTCTAAAGTGTCTCTTTTACACATAGTTGATAGAGAAAAAGATATTGCGGAAGCAGAGTCTCGTTTAAATATTGTAGTTGAAGATGCATTGAAAAAATATGAGTTTCAACCGAACTATATTGTGAAAGAAGGGACTATTTTCACAGAAATTACCGAAGTTGCCAATTCTTTGGATGCTTTATTTGTATTCATGGGGACTCATGGAATTAAAGGTCTCCAAAAAATAACCGGTAGTTGGGCTCTTAAGGTAATTGAAGGTTCTAAAATGCCGTTTATTGTTGTGCAACGTCCGCCAAAAGATGAACATTTTGAAAATATTATGTTCCCTATTGATTATAAAACGGAGGATAAACAAAAAGTTTCGTGGGCCGTATATTTAAATAAATTTTTCAAATCTAAAATATTTTTATATGTTCAAAATGCCTCTGACCCAGCTTTGAAAAAACGTATTCACTCAAATCTTGTGTTTGCGAAAAGTGTGCTTGAGAAACATAAAATTGAATATGTTCAAATAAAAGATGACGGAAAAAAAGATTTTTCTGAAAATGTTATTGATTATGCAGATTCTATTCATGCAAATGCAATTTTAATTACCACACTCCGTAAATTGGAAATAACTGATTATATGTTTGGTGCAACCGAACAAAAAATAATTGCGAACAAAAAAATGATTTCAGTTATTACTGTTTTCCCAAGAGAGGCAAAATATGGCGGTTTTGGTGTTATTTCATAATCAATTATTATAATAATATGAAATATAGCCACCGTTTTTGAATAGATGGCTTTTTTATATAATGAAACACCTTATTACTATAACTTTTTTTTTTGTAGCAAGTTTTTCTTTTGCTCAAAATGGTTCTCGATACCGAGTGTCGTTTGCCGATAAAGAGAATTCTGTATTTTCTGTTGATGAACCGGAAATGTTTTTAAGTGCTCGTGCAATAGAACGTCGCGAGAAATTTTCTATTCCTGTTACTGAGCAAGACTTTCCGGTAAATCAGTGGTATATTGATAGTGTGGTAACCTATAATGCAGTTTTCTGTAACTCTTCAAAATGGTTCAATTCTATAGTAGTAGCAATTGATTCTGCAAATGAGAAAAAAACACTTGAAAAAATACATAAATTGCCGTTTGTTCGGGAATGTGTACGTGTTGCAAAGTTAACGAAAGCACATCCTCAGAAGCTCGCCTTAGCAGATACAATTCCTGTTTCTTCTTTTTCTTTAGATGATGTTGTGACGATGAATCCTGAAGATTTTTATGGTATTTCGTATGATCAAATTGCTATAGTGAATGGAGCAAATATGCATAAAGATGGATATATGGGGAAAGGTATGTTGGTTGCTGTTCTTGATGCAGGTTTTTTACATGTTGATTCTGCTCAAGTCTTACAACACCTTTGGAGGAATAATCAGATAGTGGATTATAAAGATTTTTCGGGACAGAATATTCCGATTTTTGAGGAAGCTAATCATGGTGCTGCTGTTTTGTCTTTAATTGGTGGTTTTTTGCCCGGCACATTGGTAGGAACTGCACCTCAAGCTAGTTTTTTGTTGTTGCGGACCGAAGAAGGGCATACGGAGTATCCTGTTGAAGAAGAAAATTGGATTGCGGCTATTGAATATGCCGATAGTGCCGGTGCAGATGTTGCAAACACGTCTCTTGGTTATAGCACCTTTGATGAAGATACAATGGATTATGTGTATACCGACATGAATGGTAAAACAGCTCGAATTTCTCAAGCTTCTCAAATTGCAGCCGCAAAAGGAATGTTGCTGGTTACCAGTGCCGGCAATTCCGGACTTACCGAATGGCAATATATTACTGCACCTGCCGATGCTGATAGTATTATTACTGTTGGTGCAATCAATCAAGACAGTTCTTTGTGTTATTTTAGTTCACAAGGTCCGTCACCGGATAAACGTATTAAACCTGAAGTGGTTACTCTCGGTATGAGACCGGCTGTTATGTGTCCTCCCGGTAATGTGAAAAAATCAAGTGCCGGCACTTCGTTTTCTGCGCCCTTAATGACGGGTATGGTAACATGCCTATGGCAAGAGTTTCCCGATTTATCTGCACAAAAAATTCGTGAGGCGGTTATCTTTTCGGCTCATAAAAAGCATATACCCGACGGATATTTCGGATATGGAATTCCGGATTTTGAAAAAGCACGGAAATATTTACGTCTCGAA
This sequence comes from Bacteroidales bacterium, assembly GCA_027858745.1. GTDB lineage: Bacteria > Bacteroidota > Bacteroidia > Bacteroidales > UBA1715 > JAQICB01. The sequence goes on along the minus strand of JAQICB010000116.1, from coordinate 11,392 downwards.
CTTTTCGAAACAGTCTTACAATATGCTCGGGTATACCCCAATCCGTTTACAAAAGAATTGAAAGTTGAGGTTTTGTATGCTGAGTATGATACTTTGGATATACACATTTTTTCATCAGTCGGACGGGTAGTTTTTTCAGAAAAAGTACCATTAACCGGTTATGTAAATGAATATTCTATAACAGAATTATCTCATCTTAATCCGGGAGTGTATGTTGTAGTAATATCCTGCGGTTCGGTTCACTACGTACAAAAAATAACAAAACAATAATTTTTGAAAATTTCGTTAATAGTAAACATATGTCAAAACAAACAACATTAGATGAATTAGGTGAATTTGGATTAATTTCTCATATCACAAAAAAGTTTCAATCTCAACGTGATACCACCATTCGTGGTATAGGAGATGATTGTGCTGTTTTACAAAAAGACGCAAAAAATCATACTCTTGTTACAACTGATTTGTTGATGGAAGGAATTCATTTCGATTTGCTTTTTACCCCACTCAAACATCTGGGTTATAAGGCTGTTACAGTTAATTTGTCTGATATCTACGCAATGAATGGGATTCCTGAATCTATTACGGTAAGTATAGCTGTTTCTGCAAAATTTACAGTTGAGGCTATTGAACAGTTATATGATGGAATTAAGCTTGCTTGTGATACATATAATGTCGATTTGATTGGTGGAGATACGAGTTCTTCAGTCACCGGCTTGGCTATTAGTGTTACTGCAATCGGAAGTGTGCCGGTGAAACAAGTAGTATATCGAAACACCGCTCAGATTAATGATTTAATATGTGTAAGTGGTGATTTAGGTGCGGCATATTCGGGCTTACAGGTTATGCAACGAGAACAGTCTGTGTATGAGCAAACAGGTGGTGCTCAGCCTCAACTCGAAGGATACGAATATGTTATTGAACGACATCTAAAGCCGGAAGCACGAAAAGATATTATTGACCAATTACGCGAAGCGAACATAGTACCAACAGCTATGATTGATATATCGGACGGTTTATCATCAGAACTTTTTCATATTTGTTCACTAAGTAATGTCGGTTGTCATATTTACGAAGATAAAATACCTATTCATAAAGAAACATCGCAAGTGGTTGCCGAATTTGAGGTTGACCCGGTTATCCCTGCATTAAATGGTGGGGAAGATTATGAATTGTTATTCACGGTGCCAATTGATTCTTATAAGGAGGTTCTGAAAATTAAAGGAGTGTCTGTTATTGGCTCTATTGTGGAAAAAGAACAAAGTTTGTCTATGATTACTCGTTCAGGTAGCCCTGTAACCCTTAAAGCACAGGGGTGGAATACCTTTGAGTAAAATATTTATTGAATAATGTGTGAAAAAATTTTGCTTTACCTATTTTTGTAAAAAAAATAATACATCAACATGAAAAAAACATTCTCTTTTTATAATTTAGTTATTGGGTGGTTAACGTTTATTGGTGCTACTCTTGTTTATTTATTGACGCTTGAACCGACTGTAAGTTTGTGGGATTGTGGTGAGTTTATTGCAACAGCATCAAAACTGGAAGTCGGTCATCCGCCAGGGGCTCCTTTTTATCTTATATTGGCACGTTTTTTTGCTATTTTTGTCGGAGACAATTTGGAGCTTATTGCAAAGTCTATCAATATTATGACAGCTCTTGCCAGTGGTGCAACAATCATGTTTTTGTTCTGGACAATTACGCATTTAGCTCGTAAGTTTTTTGTGGAAAAAGAGTTATCGGGCATTTCTCTTTTTATGATTTTTGCGGCTGGTCTTGTTGGTGCATCTGCATATGCGTTTAGCGATACGTTTTGGTTTTCAGCGGTTGAAGCGGAAGTGTATGGCTTGTCTTCTTTGTTTACGGCTGTCGTGTTTTGGGCAATTCTGAAATGGGAAAATGTGGCCGAAAAACCCTGGTCTGATAAATGGATTTTGCTTATTGCATTTTTAATGGGATTGTCAATTGGAGCCCATTTATTGAACTTGTTGACTATTACTGCTATTGTATATGTGTATTACTTTAAAAAATATCACGTTACCATAAAAGGGGTTATTATTGCCGGTCTTATTTCCTTTATGCTTATAGCGTTTATGATGTGGGGCGTTATTGTTGGTTCTGTTCAACTTGCATCGTTTTTTGAATTATTCTTTGTCAATACTCTAGGCATGCCGTTTCATTCGGGGCTTATTATGTATATTGTCGTCCTAATTGCCGCTCTAGCGTATGGCATGATTGTAACTCATAAAAAGGCGTCGCTAAATATTCAAACAATAGCGGTATCAGCCGTTGCATTATTAGTTGGTATACCATTTATTGCCAGTTCATTTATTCTTGGGCTATTAATTTTAGGTGGGGTGGCTGCTTTAATTTATTATATTGGTTCAAAAAATCCGTGGGCATTAAATACCATTGTAAATGCAGCAGCTGTTATTATGATTGGATATTCTTCGTATGCAATGATTGTTGTTCGTTCGAATGCAAATCCTCCCATGAATGAAAATGCACCAGATAATGTATTTTCATTATTGTCATATTTGAATCGTGAACAGTATGGCTCGAACCCACTTGTGTACGGTCCGGTTTATAATGCAGCACCCGACTGGAATAATGATGGGTCTGCAAATGTGAAAGAAAAATTTACGTATACCCCTCGGGGTGAAAAATATGTGAAGGTGAGTAATGGTATTGAATATGTGTGGGCTTCTGAGTTTACCACTTTCTTTCCTAGAATGTATAGTCGTGACCCGAATCATGTACGTGCCTATAAACGATGGAGCGGAATTGAAGAGGGGGTTAATACGAAACGTGTGGTATATGAAAAAGAACGCTATTCTCAATCAAAAGGTCAGTATGAAATACCAACGTTTTCACAAAATTTGAAATTTTTCTTTACCTATCAAATAGGGCATATGTATATCAGATACTTTATGTGGAATTTTGCCGGTCGACAAAATGATGTACAAAGCCACGGCGAATTGACTAATGGTAACTGGATTAGCGGAATTAATGCAATTGATAAGTTATTTGTCGGCGATCAGACTGAAATATCTGACAAAGCTAAAAATCACCCGGCTCGCAATACGTATTATATGTTACCTTTGCTTCTCGGACTTATTGGCTTAATTTATCATGCCGGAACCCGAAGAAAAGATGCCTTTATTGTCTTAGTTTTGTTTATTATGACCGGGCTTGCAATTGTGGTATTCTTGAATCAAACACCATATCAACCTCGTGAACGTGATTATGCATATGCCGGTTCTTTTTATGCTTTTGCCATTTGGATGGGGCTTGGTGTCTTGGGCTTATATCAGATTGGAAAAACATATCTGAAAAATTCGAAAGTAAGTGCTGCACTTGCATTCTTGTTGGCAGCTCCTATACCGGTTCTTTTTGCAAATGAAAACTGGAACGATCACGATCGTTCAGGTAGATATACAGCTCGTGAGTTTGCCAAAAATTATATGAAAACTCTTCCGCCAAACAGTATGATTGTGACTGCCGGAGATAACGATACCTTCCCGCTTTGGTATATTCAAGAAACGGAAGAAATTGGTATTGATCAGAGAGTTTTGTGTTCTCCTTTATTGTCGACCGATTGGTATTCACAACAAATGATGCGTAAAACGTATACTTCTGAGCCTTTGCCTACAAAATTAACGCCCGATCAGGTTGCCAAAGGTATCCGTGATGTGGTGCGTGTGCAAGAATCGAGCTTTACCAAAAATCGACATATTAATATTTCCGATGCAATGGAAATTGTCCGTGACGATGATATGCGTACGGAATATATGGGTGATAAATATAATTTCTTCCCTGCACGAAAATTATTTTTAAATGTCGATAAACAAGAGGTCTTGGATAAAAATGTTGTTGCTGCAGAAGACAGTAGTCAAATAGTTTCTAAAATATTGTTCGAAATTACGCAAAATGATAGAGATTTATCTATTTATAAAAACAGACTTCTTATTTATGATATTTTGGATGGCTTTACTTGGGACAGACCTTTATATTTTACCAATCCAATGTCTGCACAAGAATTAGGTATAGAGAAATATATTCGATATGATGGCTTTGCGTATAAATTTGTGCCTGTTGAAAGTCGTAGTCTTAATATGCCATACTCAGACAGCGATATTTTGTATGATAATTTAATGAATAAATATGAATGGGGAGGAATGGGTGATTCTTCGGTTCATATGTGTCATTTTAATCAACGTACAGTTCGAGTAATCGGGGTACGTTCGATGTTCAATCACCTCGCTATTCAATTGGCAGAAGAAAATAAAAAAGATTCTGCTCTTCAGGTACTTAAAAAATTGAAAACTATTATGCCGGATTGGCAATTTCCTTATTTTGATGATGGTATTATTACAACTGCCTATGCTTATTATTTAAATGATGCACAAGACTTAGGAAATAATGAGTTGATGATTTATGTCAAAAATATGGTTGATGAACTGGAATGGTTTAAATCTTTAAGTCCTGCATATAAACAGCTTATTAAGTCTGAAGAGCAACGATATATGCAATCTATATTGCGTATTGCCGAGATAGCTATTGGACGTGATGATACGGGATTTGTTGAAAAATTAGAGTATGAATGGAGTCGAGTTGAACCATCTTTTACGCTTAAAGAGATTCTCTCTGAACGAAAAAGGTAAAGTTGATGTGATACCAAGAATTTGTTTGATTATAGGTTTTTTTTTTCTTATAAGTATGAATTCTTGTAGAAGTAAGTACGAAGTTGTATCACCACAATCAGTAAATGATTCCATACGCTATGATGTTTCTATAATGAGTCCTGCCGAGGTGATGAGAGTTATCTATCTGTTTCCTGATAATAATTCGGTGGTTTTGGATTGGAAACAATTGAAAAAACCAAATACGTATAAAATAACTCTTGTACATTCTAATTTAGAAGATGATTCGGTTGAAGCGTATAAATATATTGTGTATGCAGAGTATAATGGTATGACGTGGCGGGTTACTAAAATAAAAAGAACACATCGCTGCTGGGAAAATCGAGGACACACTCGGTGGGGTATCAAAAAATGTTATTAATAGTATAATTGTATGTCAATTTTTTATTTGTTATTAGGTTTTGTTCTTGTTGTTTTCGGTGGGAAATACCTCGTAAATAGCAGTGTTCAAATCGCTCGGCATTATCAATTATCTTCTATGGTTGTCGGACTCACAGTAGTCGCATTTGGTACATCTGCTCCAGAATTGTGGGTGAGTTTCGGTGCCAATATGACCGGTCATTCCGATATTGCGATAGGTAATGTGCTTGGCTCAAATATTGCCAATATTGCACTCGTACTCGCTTGCGTTGCGGTTATATATCCTATACAAATTGTAAGCAAAACGATTTTGAGAGACTGGTTGTTTATGTTTGTTTTAATGGCATTGGCGTTGCTTTTCTTATCAAATAATACCCTTTCCAGAATAGAAGCTGGAATACTTTTTTTAATTCTCCTTGGTTTTATTTATGTGTCTTTAACTTCAAAGAAGGCAGAGTCTTGTGACGATACAAAAGAAGATGAATGCATTCCTCCTACAATGACCTTATGGAAAGCAATAGTACTCGTTTTTTTATCTTGTATAACGCTCAGTTTTGGTTCTGATTTTTTGGTGCGAGGTGCATCCGGAATTGCACTGTATTTTGGCGTAGATGAACGAATAATTTCAATTTCATTAATTGCTTTTGGAACGAGTATACCCGAACTTTCTACGTCAATAATTGCGGCTATACGTAAGGAAATGGATATTTCTGTGGGTAACATTATCGGTTCAAATATTTTTAATATTGGTGCCGTTTTTGGAATAACCGGTCTCGCAAAACCCATTGAAACCGCCGATTTTATTTCACGGTATAGTGTTGATATGATAATGGTAACTGTGGTGAGTATCGTTTTGTTGTTATTCATTGTGCCCTTATATAAAGCAAAAGTAACGCGCATTAAAGGAGCTCTCTATCTTGCCTTATATTCAATATATATTGCTGCCTTATTTTTTAATATTATATAAAGAAATTGATTGTATGATTATTGATGCTCAAAATATTACGAAAACATATGGTTCTTTAAAGGTTCTTAAAGGTATTTCAATTTCTGTAGAAGAAGGCGAAATTGTATCTATAGTTGGAGCTAGTGGAGCCGGGAAAACAACCGCTTTGCAGATTATGGGCACCCTGTTGCTGCAAGATAGTGGCGACCTGAAGATTTTGGATACTGATATTGCAAAATTACGAGAAAAACAATTGGCTCAATTTCGAAACGAGCATATTGGCTTTGTATTTCAATTTCATCATTTATTAGCCGAGTTTACTGCTCTTGAAAATGTTTGTATTCCCGCTTTTTTTTGTCACACATCCAAACGGAAAGCAGAAAAACGTGCAAAAGAGTTATTAGATTTTCTGCACATTTCACATCGTATGAATCATAAGCCCGGGGAATTATCGGGTGGTGAGCAACAACGAATAGCAGTTGCACGAGCACTGATTAATAATCCTGCAATTATTTTTGCAGATGAACCCTCCGGAAATCTTGATTCGAAAAATAAAATTGAATTACACGAATTATTTTTTTCTTTGCGTAAAGAATTCAATCAAACATTTGTTATTGTTACTCACGATACTCATTTGTCTGAACTTTCCGATAGAGTTATTACTATGGAAGATGGTGAGATAATAACAGAATGATGACTTAAAATTGTATATTTGTTTTTTATGTCTTGATTATGAAAAAACAACCGAATCAAAAAAAACGTATTGAGAAATTACGCGATAAGTATCGTTTGATTATTTATAATGATGAATCTTTTGAAGAGGTTTTTTCATATCGATTAAATAGGCTTAATGTTTTTTTTCTTGTCGGATTTAGTTCTTTAGTTTTGGTTGCCTTTGTGTATCTGCTTATTGCATATACTCCTTTAAAAGAATATGTTATCCCAAATTATCCTAAACTTGAAGAGCGACAAAAAATTCTTGAAACAGCAATACAAACAGATTCTTTGGAATATAAACTTAAGGTTCAGGAGCAGTATTTGTCTGCTCTTCAAGATATTTTGCGAGGAGAAACACCTCCACAATATGTGTATGAACCCGATAGTGTAACGGCAATACAACAAGATATTTCTTTTGAACGTTCGGTGTATGACTCAATTCTTCGTCATGAAGTGCAAAAATATGAGGATTTAAATATTTCTGAAAATCCCGGTGTATTCGTTTCGACCAATATTTTTTCTAAAAAATTTATAGCACCGATTACGGGAATAATTTCGCAATGTTTTTCACAAAGTCAACATTGGGCTATTGATATTGTTGCCGAAAAAAACGAAGTTATTCGGTCGGTGCTCGACGGGTCGATAATTATTCAATCGTGGTCTCTCGAAACAGGTTATATTGTTGGTGTGCAACACGAAAATAATTTCATATCGTTTTATAAACACAATTCTAAATTACTTAAAAAAACCGGTGATAGAGTTAAAGCAGGAGAAGGAATTGCGATTATTGGAAATACCGGTGAAATTACCAGTGGTCCGCATTTGCATTTTGAATTATGGAAAAATGGGGTTCCGGTTAACCCGGAAGAATATATTTCATTTTAATAAATTGGAGCGTATTTAATGAGTCATTCATGTTTTTCACATCAATATCTCTATTATTTCATGAACGTCTGTTTGACCAAAAAAATTAATTAAAAATAAGGAATGAAAAAACATATTGCAATTTTAGGTTCTACCGGTTCTATCGGAACACAAACACTTGAGGTTATTGAAAAAAATCCTGAAACTTTTGTTGTTGAGGTATTGACCGCTCATAATAATGCAGATTTGTTAATTAAACAGGCAATACAATATAATCCCAATACGGTTATAATAAGTAATAAAGAAAAATATTCATATGTTTTTGATGCTCTCGACCCCTACGATATAAAGGTGTTTGCCGGTGAGGAATCTCTTATTGATGTTGTTAGCATGGATTGTATCGATATTGTTGTTGGGGCTCTTGTAGGTTATGCCGGGCTTTTACCCATTATTGAGGCTATTAAACACAACAAAATTGTTGCCTTGGCAAATAAGGAAGTCTTAGTTGTTGCGGGGCAATTAGTTCATTCATTGTTGCAAAAGCATACCTCTTCTATCATTCCGATAGACTCCGAACATTCAGCTATTTTTCAGTGCTTGTCCGGTGAATTGGCGTATAGAAACGAAGCTGAAAAAATTATTTTAACTGCTTCGGGTGGTCCTTTTCGTTCGTTTTCGTACGCACAATTGGAATCGATAACGAAAGAAGATGCCTTGAAACATCCAAACTGGGATATGGGGGCTAAAGTTACAATCGACTCAGCAAGTCTTATGAATAAAGGGCTGGAGATGATTGAGGCGAAATGGCTTTTTGGTGTTGAACCCAAAAATATTGAAATTGTTATTCATCCTCAATCTATTATTCATTCTGCTGTTCAATTTTGTGATGGTTCAATTAAAGCTCAAATGGGCTTACCTGACATGAAATTACCTATTCAATACGCTTTAACATATCCGCATCGGATTTATTCTGATTTTCCCCGATTTAATTTCTTCGATTATCCACAATTAACTTTTGAACAGGCTGATATGTCTGTTTTTCGAAATCTTGCTCTTGCATTTGAAGCAATTTCGCAAAATGGAAATATACCCTGTGTCATGAATGCGGCAAATGAAGTGGCGGTAGAAGCTTTTTTACACGATAAAGTATCCTTTTGTCGTATGTCTGATATTATTGCACAAACGATGGATACAATAACTTTTATTCAGAATCCGCAGCTTTCGGATTATGTCGAAACTCATCATGAAGCAATTATGTATGCACGCTCTTTAATTTAATATCTTATGTTACAAACAATACAACTTATTTTAAGTCTTTCTATATTAGTTCTCATTCACGAATTGGGGCATTTTACCTTTGCTAAATTATTTAAAGCTCGTGTCGAAAAATTTTATTTGTTTTTTAATCCTTGGTTTTCTTTATTTAAATATAAAAAAGGTGACACAACCTATGGAATTGGTTGGTTGCCTTTTGGAGGTTATTGTAAGATTTCGGGAATGATAGATGAATCTTTGGATAAGGCTCATAAATCTGAAGAACCAAAGGAGTGGGAATATCGTTCGAAAACTTTAGGACAGCGGTTTCTTATTATTTCGGGTGGTGTTATTTTTAATTTCATTCTTGCTTTTATCATATATTCCGGAGTTTTATATGTGTGGGGCGAAAAATATTTGCCTATTGAAAATGTAGAATATGGTATTTATTGTGATTCTCTTGCTCTTGAAGCCGGTTTGCAGGATGGCGATAAAATTCTTCGTGTTGATGATGAAAAACCTGAACGGTTGGGAGAGGTTATGTCTAAAATTGTGATTGATAAAGCTCAAAAAATTACGGTTTTGCGAGATGGGAGTGAGGTTACGGTTACGATGCCGAACGACATTCAAGCACAGTTGTTACGACAAAAAAAACCGTTTTTTATTAGTGAATTTATACCGTTTTATATTGATTCAATTATTCCTGAATCACCTGCTAAAAAAGCAGGATTGCGTCGCAACGATAGAATTATTGGTATTGATACGCTCGAAACACCTTCGTTTATGGATTTTGTGATAAATTCTTCAAAATTTGCAGAGATCCCAACACATATTGTCGTAATTCGTAATGGCTATACCGATACTATTCCTATAACTTTATCTCAAGATGGAACTTTGGGGGTATATCGTAAATCTTTGGAGCAATTATTTACATTTGAACAAAGAGAGTATTCGTTTTTTGAATCTATACCTGCCGGTATTTCTATGGGGTTTTCCAATCTTTGGTTTTATGTGAAACAGTTAAAATTGATTTTTACGAAAGAAGGCTCACAACAGCTGGGTAGTTTTGTCTCTATGGGAAAATTGTATGATCCGAGCTGGAATTGGCAGTGGTTTTGGACACTGACCGCTTTGTTTTCGCTTATTATCGGTTTTATGAATTTGTTGCCAATACCAGGATTAGACGGCGGGCATCTTATGTTTTTATTCTATGAATTGTTTACCGGGAAAAAACCAAGTGATGATTTTCTCGAACGCGCACAGAAAATTGGAATGATTATCATTTTAGCTCTATTTCTGTATGCTATTGTCCTTGATTTTGGTCGATTATTATAAATATTGGAATTATGAAAAAATATCTTTCTCGTATAATCTCATTTTTTATTCATAAAGCAAAACAAAGTAAATATATTCAACAGCTTTTTGAGGCACCATTGCAAACCTCATCTTTGCCTGTTATGGGAAGTTTTGTTGATTCTCAAAAAAACACGCATATTTTGTATGACGGATTACGTTCAAAAATTAAACCTGGATGGGAGAAAATTTTTTCGCAAAAGAAGGTTAATTATTCCTCAGAAATTATTTCAACATTTATTTCTAATGGTGAAATAGCTGCAGAAAAGTTGATTTTATTATGTGAAGCAAGCGGAAAACTGATTTCTGAAAGTGATATTTTTGAAGTTGGATGTCATTCCGGAGCTACCTCATTTAGTCTTGCAGAGAGGGGGGCAAAATCGGTTACAGGCACAGAATTTTCGGGATATAAAGTGAAAGCTGTTTCCCAACACAATACTGATGAATCTGCTCTGTGCGAAGTTAATGATGATTTGAAAATACTTCGAGAACGGATTGCTTCTTCTTTTTCTCGATCTGTTTCTTTTCGTGATGATGATATTTGTAATTCTCATTTTCCCAAAGAATCTTTCGATATTATTTGTAGCTGGGATGTATTAGAGCATCTTCATAATCCGCAGCAAGCTTTTGATAATTGTGCGAAATTGTTACGTTCGGGAGGTATTATGATTCATGAGTATAATCCTTTTTTTGGGTTAAATGGGGGACATAGTTATTGTACTTTAGATTTTTTATGGGGGCATGTTCGTTTAAACAATCAAGATTTTGAACGCTATATTTCTGAAATAAGATTTGAAGAAAAAGAAATGGATATTTCTTTTTATAACCAAGGTATAAATAGAATGTCTATTCAGGATATGCGTACCGGAGTTACGAATGCCGGACTGAAAATTTGTTCTGTTTTGCCATATATTAAAGAGCAACATGTGCAAATGATGACGTCTGATATTGTGCGACAAGCTCAGCAGGTATATCCACATATTTCTATAGAAGATTTGGTTGCTCCACGTGTTATTGTAATTGCACAAAAAGAATAAACACTTGAGTTAGTATTCGATTACGGAAATAGATGTGCACTGTTAACCTGAGTTCGACGTAATTTTTCGAGTTCAGATTAGCTCCGCTGAGCTCGTCCTTTGTCCTCGGTTGATATAAAAAGCTGTTTATCAAGGCAAATTATTGAATAATAGCGAGCTAT
>JAQICB010000115.1 GCA_027858745.1 Bacteroidales bacterium | reverse complement strand
ATTTTTGCTTACAGCTTTCTTCGTCCGGGTATTGTGTTATAAATTCTATTAGATTCATAATATATGTTTTTTTGCAAAGATAATAAAATTAGGTTAATATACGGATAATCATAATAAATAATTACGGAGACCACCTGAATATTCAGTTTTTTTTCTATATTTATAAAATATATATATATATATTTATGAAAATAGGATTAGCTCTTGGTGGTGGTGCTGTTTTAGGGGCCGCTCATGTCGGTGCATTAAAGGCATTAGAAGAAAAAAACATTTCAGTTGATTATATTACTGGTACAAGTATTGGCGCTTTTGTGGGAGCACTTTTTGCTTTTGGAAAAACATGGGAAGATATGGTAAAAATATCTTCGGAGCTCAAATGGATTGATATTTCTGCTGTTTCACTCTCTCGTTATGGTTTGTTGTCAAATAAAAAATTAGGTGACTTCATTATTAAACATATTGGTGATAAAAATATTGAGGATGCTGATATTGATTTAGCTATAGTTGCAACAGACGTATCTACCGGCGAAAAAGTAGTTTTTGATAAAGGTTCGGTTGTCACAGCTGTACTTGCAAGTACGTGTATTCCCGGTATTTTTATGCCAATTGAAACTCAAAATCTTATGTTGGTTGATGGCGGTGTGGTAGAAAATGTACCAACACGAACACTTAAGGAAAGAGGTGCTGAGTATCTTATTGGTGTTGATTTGAATGCAATGAATTCCTATAAAAAACCGGAAAATATTTTAGATGTGATTTTGAATAGCTTTCATTTTATTATGAAAAATGCAACCTACTCTCAAACTGAGAACGTCGATTTATTAATACAACCAGATCTTTCTGCTTTTAATCGTTCTGATATGAATCAGGTGAAACAACTTATTGAAAAGGGATATGAGGCTACATCTGAAGCTTTACAAGATTTCGATACAGAAAGTAAAAACCTACAATTTTAATGGGACTAAACAGTACGAGGTACAAAAAAGGTACAATATAGCACTTAAAACCTGAGTTCGATATAATTTTTTAGGTTCAGAATGCTTATAAATAGTGAGGTTCAATCGAAAATAATGAAATAATAACGGGTTATTATTCAATAATTTGCCTTGATAAACAGCTTTTTATATCAACCGAGGACAAAGGACGAGCTCAGCGGAGCTAATCTGAACTCGAAAAATTACGTCGAACTGAGGTTTTAGGTATGTTTGAATACTTCGAAGAAACTCTCAAAGTCGATTTAGCTATTGCGTCAACTGTGGCGGTTAATACATTGGTGGGCGGTCAGTTTTTCTATCTGTTTAATTGTCGAAAAATTAAAACCCCAAGTTTAGGCAAAGGTTTTTTTATTAATAAATAGGCCTTTTATACCGGCGGTATTTTGTTACTTTTGCAAATAGTATTTGTGTATGCTCCTTTTATGAACACGTTTTTTGGCACGACGCCTATTGAATTTAAACATTGGATGTATTCTTTACTTGCCGGTATGGGAGTGTTCGTTGTGGTTGAACTTGAAAAGTTTATTATAGGTAAATTTTCGAAAAGAAAAAAAGTTAATAAAAAATAATATAAAGAGTATATTTTATGAAATATAGATATGTTCACTTATTCATTGTAACTATTGTAATGTTTGGTATATTTTCATGTTCGTCTATTCCTCAAGGAGCGGTGGCGGTCAATAATTTCGATAAAACTCAATATCTTGGTACCTGGTACGAAATTGCTCGATTGGATTTTAAATATGAGCGAAATTTGAATAATACAACTGCTCAGTATTCTCTTATGGAGAATGGTATGATACAAGTTGTGAATCGTGGGTATAATGTGGTGACCAAAGAATGGAAAGAGGCTATTGGTAGAGCAAAGTTTGTGAAGGCTGATACTGTTGCTATGTTAAAGGTTTCTTTTTTTCGTCCCTTTTATGCCGGCTATAATGTTCTTGCTATTGATGACGATTATCAATATGCTCTGGTAGCGGGTGCAAGTTTGGAATATTTGTGGATTTTGTCTCGGACACCTTCTATTCCGGAGGAGATTAAACAAGAATATCTCAAGATTGCTCAAAAAATTGGGTATAAAATAGAGGATTTAATTTGGGTGGAACATGATAACAAGTAATTGTTAAATTTTAAAATAATTGTGTATGAATGTTTTTATTACCGGAACAAGTTCAGGAATCGGGAATGGTTTGGCTCAGGAATTTCTGAGTCGCGGTCATGCTGTTTGGGGTGTGAGCAGACGAGATACTTCTTTTGATGCTCCTGCAGGAAGTTATACTCATTGTAATGTGGATTTAACTGATTTTGATGCGGTTCAAAAATTGATTGCTGAATTTATTTCAGATGTGAGTTCATTTGATTTGGTTATTTTAAATGCCGGAGTTTTGGGCGATATCAAATTGATGAGTGAAGTGGATGTGTATGAAATGAAACGGGTAATGGAAATTAATGTCTGGTCTAATAAAGCGTTACTCGATATTCTTTTTGACAAAGTGCCTCGTATTTCACAGGTTGTTGGCATGTCAACAAAATCTTCCTTGCGAAGTACTCCGGGCTGGGGGTCTTACTCCGTGTCGAAAGCGGGGCTTAATATGTTGATGCATGTGTTTGCAACGGAAAATCCAGATACGCATTTTAATGCTTTTGCTCCCGGATTGGTCGATAGTGATATTCAGGAATTTATCTATAATATTACCGATACTGAAAAATACCCTGCTATTAAAAAGCTACAAGATGCTCGCTATACCGACACTATGCCCGATGCTGAACGAGCTGCTCCAATGTTGATTGAGAAAATGAAGCAGGCTTTGGAATTTGAAAGCGGTTCGTTTGTTGATGTGCGTGATATGTAGTTTTTTGTTTAAAAAACAATACTAATAAATTGATACTCACATGAGATACAGTGAAAATTTATTTCATGTGAGTATACAGTTCTTCTATTTCAATAGGAATATTAGCCGTAAGGTTCTCGTTACCTTCGGGTGTAAGTAAAATGTCATTTTCCAGTCGAATGCCTATTCCTTCGGCGGGAATGTAAATTCCTGGTTCACACGTTACCAGCATGCCGGGTTCAAGTATCACATCTTTGTCGCCCACATCATGTGTGTCGAGTCCGAGAAAGTGCGATACACCATGCATAAAATAGCTTGAATATGCCGGTTTCTTTGGGTCTTGATTTTTAATATCTTGTGTGCTAATAAGCTTTAATTTGAGTAATTCCTCTTGTATGAGAAGACATGCTTGTTGGTGGTAATTTCGAATGCTTGTTCCCGGTTTAATGAGTCTTTGGGTGTCTTTAAGGACAGATAAAACAGCCGAATACACCTCTTCTTGCCGTTTCGAAAATGTGCCGCTAATGGGAAATGAGCGGGAACAATCGGAAGCATAATTTGCATATTCTGCTCCAAAATCCATAAAGAGTAAATTACCATTTTCTAAGGTGTCGGTATTTTTTGTGTAATGTAAATAACAGGCGTTTTTTCCTTGTGCAATTATTGGTTCAAATGCATGTTCGTATGCTCCGTTCGAAATAAAAGAAGAGGTCAAAAGAGCTTCAACTTCATATTCTTTCATGCCTGCTTTTGTCTCGGAAAGCACGTGTAAAAAACCAGTGCGGGTAATGCCGCAGGCGGTACGAATTAATTCTATTTCTTCCGGCTCTTTGCTTATGCGACACTCAGTCATAATTGGTGCAAATGAATGTATTTCTTTATGTGGATATCCTAATTGTACTACTTTTCGAAATCGGTCGTTACATGACTGCACAAAGGAGGAAAATCTCGGATTTTCATTTTTGTTGATATAAAAACAATCTGCTTTGAGAGCATATGCGGAAAATATGATATCAAATGTTTCGGTGTAATGTATTTCTGAAATACCTGAAATACGGCTTGCTTCTTCAAAAGAAAGCTTGCTGCCTTCCCACATTTCTAGTTCAGGATTTGGTGCGAGAATAAATAATTGAACTTGTTTTTCGGGGATTTCGAAAGGAATGAAAAGTACAATCGATTTTTCTTGTTCGATGCCGCTTGCATAAAAAAAATCGGAATCCTGACGGTATTTATGGAATTGGTCGCCGTTTCGTGGCATTTGATCTTGAGATTGAAGAACTCCAAGGGCGTGTTCGGGGAGTTTTGCAAGAATTTTTTTTTGGTTTTTGCTAAATAATTGGGTGGGTATAGCTGAATGTCTCATATTCAAATCAGGTTTTCATTATAGATATCTTGCAATATACGAAAATAATTCTTCGCGTTTTATTGGTTTTGGAACAATGCCGACACAACCTATTTTGTAAATTTCTTCTTTTTGTAGGGTTAACACAAAAGCGGTTTGAATAAGTATTGGCATGTTTGGATATAATTTCAAAATATCTTTTGACGCTGAAATGCCGTCTTTTACCGGCATGCGAACGTCCATGAGAATTAAACCAATATTTTCGTTTTCTTTGCACATAGAAATAGCTTCTTCTCCATTTTTTGCACGTACAACCGGAATCTTGGCATGCGAAAGAAGTTGTTCTAAATAATAATAGTTTGTGTGATTATCTTCTGCTATTAAAACTTGTTTGTGTGTATGAGCATAAAATTCTTCTGTACGAACAGGTTCTTTGTGTTCAGGTTTTTCGCTCGGCGTAAAAGGTATTGAAAAATAGAAGTTTGATCCAACATTTACTTCCGATTCTATCCAAATTTCACCCTTAAATAATTTAATTAATTTTTTTGAAATCGCTAAACCCAAACCGGTCCCTCCAAAAGTTCGGGAAATAGTTAATTCCGCTTGACGAAACCGTTCAAATATTTTTTCGTGTAATTGTTTGGGAATGCCAATGCCGGTATCTTTTACATAAAACTGAATTGATGTTTCGTAGAATACCGCTCCACACTCTATTTCGCCTTTTGAAGTGAACTTGAGTGCATTATTGAGTAGGTTCGAAATAATCTGAAATAATTTTGTCGTATCTATTTCAAAATAAATAGGCTCGTTCGGAACATCTTGGGTGTATGTAATTTTTTTTGTGCGTGCTTGTGGTTCGAAAAACCGGCGCACATCTTCCATAAAATCTTGTAAACATACAGTTTCCGTATTAAGTGTCATTGCCCCGGTTTCTATTCGAGAAATGTCGAGAATGTCGTCAACTATACGGAGTAATTGTTTGCTGCTTTCAGAAATAACACGCGCATATTCTTGTTTTTCTTCTTCACGTAATTCATCAGAAATAAGCATTTCCGAAAAACCCACAATACCGTTCATCGGTGTTCGTATTTCATGACTCATGTTTGATAAAAAAGCAGATTTTAATCTATCACTTTCTTCGGCTTTTTGTTTTGCTACAAGCAGGTCGGCAGTTCGTTCGTCTACTAATTCTTGTAGTTCATTTCGGTGGCGAAATAATTCAGCATTCTGATGGCTTATTTCTTCTTGTTTTTCTTGAAGAATCGTATTTGTCTGTGATAATTCTTGTGTTCGTTCCTGTACTTTTTGTGTTAATATTTTCTTTTGTTTGGCATACATTGCAAGACGCAATTTTATTATGGTCCAAACAATAAGAATAAATAAAAGAATAGCTCCGACATAAAAATATGAAGTTTGCCACCATGGTGGTTGAATTATAAGAGTAAGTGTGCTTGGGTTTGGATTCCAAATACCGTCGTTGTTTGAACCTTTTACCATAAATGTGTATGAGCCGGGCTGTATGTTTGTGTAGGTTACACTGGTTTGAGTGCCTGCGTCAATCCATTCCGAATCGTACCCCTTAAGTTTATACGAATATCTGTTTTTTTCGGGAACGAGATAATTTAATGCTGCATATTTGATTATAAAATCGGAAGATGTATAGTCAAGTATGATTGTGTCTTGTGGAAAAGATGATTGGGTAATAGGTATATATTCTGCATTTTCATTCGGCACATATTTGAGCAATAGCATATCGGTTATTTCTATTGGTGGTATGGTCGTATTTATGAAAATACTGTCTTCATGAAAATAGGTGAATCCTTGAGATGTGCCAACAAAAATGTAACCTTGAGAGTCTTTGTATATAGCTCTTGGTTTTGTCTCATTTCCTGATATTCCATCCAAATAGGTGAAACTTTGAATAGTTGCTTTTTTCTGCTTGGGTGAAGGAATAAATCGAGAAATTCCCTCGAGCGTAGAAATCCAAATTGTTTTGTGAGAATCTTCCACAATTCCTTGGATAGTTGAGCTGTAATTATGAAAAAAAGCGGTTTTTTTAAATTCATGGGTAGATGTGTCGAATGTTATGACACCATAATTAGTGCCTACTAAAATGTCGCCACGTGAATTTTGGTAAAGCCCTGAAATGTATGGTTGGGAATTGGGGTTGCCTGAAAAATTTGGTAAACTGTAATCAGTAAATGTTTTGGTGTTTCGGTTATATAGATCTATACCGTGAAAAGTTGATATATATACGGTGTTGTTTTTTGTAATAAGAATGTCGTTTATCGAATTTGATGAAATGCTTGTCGAGTCATGGGCTTTTTTATAAAAAGATTGTACTTCTCCGGTTTCAATTGTGTAGCGATACAATCCGTCACTTGGTTCAACCGTTCCCACCCAAATATGTCCTAAGGAATCTGCTTCGATTGCAAATACATTGTTTATAGGGTTTTTTCCTAATGGTATATGGGTAAAGGTTTCAGTTTTGTAGTTGAATTTATTTAACCCACCACTCCATGTTCCAATCCATAAATTACCTTGAGTATCTTTTGCTATAGAGTATACAGAATTTCCTTGCAGGCTCGAGGGATTGCTCGGTTCATTTATATATGTTGTAAAGCTCAGTATTTTTCTGTTCCAACAATCCAAACCGGATTCTGTTCCAATCCAAAATCGGTCGCCGTCTTCCAAAAAGCAATTTGTGAGATTGCTGCTCAGTATTTTTGTGTTGCCTCTATATTCATCAATTTTGTGAAATTTTTTTGCACGTTTTGAGGTGTAGTTTATTCCTCCGCCAAATGTTCCAATCCAAATGTCTTCTAAATTGTCTTCGTAAATATAGAATATAGAATTATCGGAGAGGCTGTTGGGTTTCGATGGTGTTTTGCGGTAATGGTGCAAGGTCGCTTTTTGTGAATATTTATAGTGTTTTAGGTCAAGAATATTAAGTCCTTCTCCCGAACCGCGTCCAATCCATAAATTGTTTTTCGAATCAATACGCAGAGTAATGATGTTTCCCGAAAAAATAGCTTTTCCTTGTAAATCATTCGTCTGTGTGTGTGGATTTGTAAATACTGAAAGACCGCCACGAGCACTCCCCACCCACAATCGTTTTTCATAGTCGAGAGCGAGTGCAAGAATATCATTGCTCTGTAGTTCAGGGCAATTCAAATCAGTTTGAAAGTGAGTAAAGCTTTGTGTTTCTTGATTAAATTTGTTGAGCCCATTTTTAGTGCCGACCCATATATTATTGTCTTCGTCAACAAGCAGGGTGTTTACATAATTATTACTAATGGTTAACGGGTTATTTGTCGAATGTGTGTATAAGATGCTTTCTTGTGTATGCTGGTTGTATCGTATTAATCCGCTGCTTGTTCCAAACCACATCATGCCATTATCGTCAATTGTGGTAGATAATACCGGTGCGATATGTTTAATCGGGAGCAATGATGTCTTATGTGTATAAATGTTATATATATATATTCCTATATCTGTGCAAATAAGCATATGCTTTGAATCTTTGGTAATTATCGCATTTATGTTGGTATAATTAAACGGATAATGTTTAAAATTCACGCCATCATATCGGTTAAGACCCGATGCTGTCCCAAACCACATAAATCCCCGTTGGTCTTGATACACACAGCGTACCCAATTGTCACAGAGCCCATCTTGGGTGTTTTTGGAATGAAAAGACACCGGTAGTTGTGCGTATGAAATGCTGAAGTGACATAGGCAGTAAAAAATTATAAGTAAACGAATCCTCCTGAAATTCATAACATAAGATATATGAACAAATATACGAGTTTAAGTTTACTTATATCTTGTTTTGGAAAAAAAACAACCCGGAAAGGCGATATTTAGAATAGTATTTATACTTAAAGTCTTGAAGAGTGCGGATTAGAAAAAAAGTGCGCATAGTACTAATTTCTCTTCAATAATCCGGGTTGTTTAATTGAGTATTTCAACTTTAAAGGTACTATTAAGATAGGGGCAAAGTCAAATAAATCAATGGGTTTTTATATGACACGCATGTAATGTATTCATATTCATGCGTTCATGATTTTTTTTTCGAAATACTCGAAAAAGGTGTTAGCTGTTTTTTATTTTTTCAATAATTGAAAGTCCGTCACGAATAGGGAGTATAACCTTTTCTACACGTGGATCATGTGAGATATATTCGTTGAAATCAACAATACCTTTTGTTTGTGCATTTGTTGTTATGCTTTCCTCTTCTATAACATGCCCGTCCCATAAAGTGTTGTCTGCAATAATAAATCCACCGCAGGGTATTTTATCAAATACGCAATTATAATAGTCAATATAATGCCGTTTGTTGCCATCAATAAAAACAAGATCAAAATCGTAGGGAATATTTGTAATTATATCAATTGCATTTCCTATGTGGAGTTGTATTTTGTGTGCATGTGCAGATTTCGAGAAAAAATGTTGGATTTTATGTTCGAGTTCATCGTTAATTTCAATGGTATCAATCGTTGCATTTTCGGGTATCCCCTCGGCAATGCAGAGAGCAGAATACCCCAAATAGGTGCCGATTTCTAATACATGACGTGGGCGTATCATACGCATGAAAGTTTTCAATATCCGACCTTGTAAGTGTCCCGAAACCATTCGAGGATGGATAACCGTAAGGTGAGCTTGCCGTTTCAGTTCTTGCAGAATTTCGGGTTCTTCATCAATGTGAGCATGAATGTATTTTTCTATTTCAGTTGAGAGTTTCATTATAGAATGCTATTAGAATTATAAATATCAAAGGTATAAAACACACATATATTATTGTAATTATTACGACTAATAGTAGTGTTTTTTGTGATTTATTGGTAGTTTTGTGTGCATATTTTTGGAATTGATTATGCATTTTATGTGAAATCAAATAATTATGAATTTACCCACACATCGTACGCTCTCGGATTTATTGTCCGAAATCGAAAATACACTCAAACATGGTCTGGAATACTCATATTGGATTGTTGCTGAAATTAGCGATTGCAACGTAAATTATAAAGGACATTGTTATCTTGAATTAATAGAAAAACCCGAACATGCCGATACCATTATTGCGAAACAACGTGCTGTTGTTTGGGCACGAAAATATGCAATGATTTCCACGTATTTCGAAAGTGTTACGGGAACAGTGTTGCAAAAAGGAATTCGGATATTATGTCGTGTGTCTGTTGAGTTTCATGCGGTGTACGGATTGTCACTCCAAATTATTGACATAGAACCGGTATATACGGTTGGTGAGGATGAAAAGCGGCGACAAGAAATCTTACAACGCTTGGACGATGAGGGAATTGTTGATATGAATAAGGAATTGAATCTGCCGGATGCAATACAGAAAATTGCCGTCATCTCATCTCCAAATGCAGCAGGATATCAAGATTTTATTCAGCAGCTTTCTGCAAATTCATATGGATTACAGTTTTATATTGCTCTTTTTCCTGCTTCAATGCAGGGGGTTGAGGTGGAGTCTTCGGTGATAGCAGCTCTTGATGATATTTATCGGCACGAAGAGGTGTTTGATGCGGTTGTCATAATACGTGGTGGAGGTGCAAAAACAGATTTACGCTGGTTTGATTCGTATGTGTTAGCAGCACATATTGCTCAATTTCCTGTACCCGTAATTTCGGGGATAGGTCACGATAAAGATATGTCAATCGTCGATATTGTTGCACACACTTCGCTCAAAACGCCAACAGCAGTTGCCGATTTTATTATAGAATATGCTGCTGATGTGCTGTTTCAATGTAATGATTTATTTGCTCGTTTAAATGAAACTGTATATCATTATGTTTCTGAGGAGCAACGTACGGTAATGCAACTTCATCATGATTTTGTACACAGCACACAATCTTCGCTGACGGATCATAAACTTGAATTGCGCAACCTTGCACAGGATGTTTCCGCGTACTCAAAACAATCCTTATATAAAGCTCTATCGACATGCGATAGGTATTCATATCAGTTGCAATTGGTCGGCAAGTCTATGCTCTCTTCTGAAAAAGATAAAATTTCGTCACTTCGTCAAGCCTGTGCATATAATTTTCAAACATCTCTTGTTAAAAATCAACATGCTTTGGAAATATTGTCATCTCGCATTCAATCGTATAATCCTGAACATATTCTTAAACAAGGATATACACTTACGCATAATGAGAAGGGAAGTCGCATTTTATCTGTCGCAAAACTTAAGCAGGGAGACGTTATTACAACACGATTTGCCGATGGTTCAATAAAAAGTATTGTAAAGAAATGAATAAGATAGATTATTGTTGTACCTTTATATAAAATCTTTATTACATGACTTATCCGCTTCTTAAAAAATACGGGAATATTTCATTTGTATCATGCCGTTCCAATCCTTTATGTATTGGTGGTTTTTCTACTCGTAATGGTGGCGTGAGTAAAGGACCGTATTATAGCCTCAATCTTGGCTTGCAAACCGGAGATAAAGAGTCTGCGGTAACCGAGAATAGACAGCGTTTTTGTAATGCCATTGCACCAGGATATAAAGTGGTACATGTAGAACAAATTCATTCCAATATTGTACAGTATGTTGACAAAGAATATGAGGTGACTCAAGGTGATGCTTTTTTTACCCAAGAAAAAAATGTTTTGTTAACGATTTCTACCGCAGATTGTGCTCCGATATTGATACACGATGAAGAGTATTCAATAATTGCGGCCATTCATTGTGGATGGCGTGGCGCACGGGAAAAAATCATTGAACAAACTATTGCACAACTTTCCTTATATGTGTCTCCTGAAAATTTAAGGGCGTATATCGGACCAATGATTCAGCAATCTTCATACGAAGTAGGTGCTGAATTTGATGCTTTGTTTCCCCGGCAATTCATTAAAAAAGAATCCGGAAAACGATATTTTGATTTAAATTCTTACATTGAAGATGTGCTTGTAGAATCAGGTGTCGGGCGAATTACGAATACTAGACTCTGTACCTATTCAAATCCTGATATGTTTTTTTCTCATCGTCGTGATGGTGATACCGGTAGAATGGTTTCTTTTATTGGTTTGGAGTGATTGTTTTATTTTTGATTGAACCTCACTATTTATAAGCGTTCTGAACCTAAAAAATTATATCGAACTCAGGTTAAAACGTTTCAAATGTACGAATTTTCTTATGATAAAGGTTTTGATGCTCAGTATATTTTCGGAAAGAAATTTGAAATTAAAAAAAACTTATCGCTTTAGTGTCACCACAGGTTTTGCATAGTATTTTTTTTCAAAATAGTCATTTAATATGTATGAAAATTCTGTAAAAAAATTAATTTTACGGCTGGTAAAATCTATTAATTTATTTAAAGTTTAAAAAAAGAGTTATGGCGAATGTTTTTAGCTATTCAATTGGGAGGAAATTGTTGATGAGTCTTTCGGGCTTGTTCCTCATTATGTTTTTGTTCGTGCATCTTACTGTGAATTCATTTTTGCTTCTGGACCCCGTTTTCGGAACACAAGAAGGAGATATGTTTAACGCAGGTGTGCATTTTATGACTATGAATCCGCTCATTAAAATTATTGAGCCGATTTTATTTGGAGGTTTTATTCTGCATGTCTTGTATTCAATTGTGTTGACAATACAAAATATGCGAGCGCGAGGTTCTGCTGTGTATGCGTCAGGCAACAAAACTTCTGATGTTGAATGGTCGTCAAAAAACATGTTTGTTTTGGGGATTGCATTAGGTGCTTTTTTGGTAATTCATTTAATTCAGTTTTGGATAAAAATGAAATTTACCGGAGACCCATTATTAGCAGATACAACTTTTTCTTATTTTGGAGTGCAAACAACCGGACACAATGCGTATGCTCTTGTTCATGAGGCTTTTCAAATTCCTTGGGTAATAGTTGCATATGTTGTAGGTGGAATTGCTCTCGCATTTCATATCTCTCACGGATTTTGGTCGGCTTTGCATACGGTGGGTTTTAGTAATAATATCTGGTTATATCGTTTGCAAACACTCAGTACTGTATTAGCTTGGATTATTGGTCTTGGTTTTTGTACAATCGCTCTTGTACAATATGCGTTCTATCCATTATCGTAATAAATATTTAAAGAAATTAGAATTATGACAACATTTAATAGTAAAATACCCGAAGGCGTTGTTGCCGAGAAATGGGACAATTATAAAAATCATCAGAAATTAGTAAATCCTGCTAATAAACGAAAATTAGATATCATAGTCGTTGGATCCGGTCTCGCCGGAGGTGCTGCGGCTGCTTCGTTTGGTGAGTTGGGCTTCAATGTAAAATGTTTTGCATATCAAGACAGCCCGCGTCGTGCTCACTCTATTGCTGCTCAAGGTGGTATCAATGCGGCAAAAAATTATACCAATGATGGTGATAGTATATATCGCTTGTTTTACGATACGGTAAAAGGTGGTGACTATCGTGCTCGCGAATCGAACGTATATCGTTTGGCTCAAGTGAGTAATAGTATTATCGACCAATGTGTTGCACAAGGTGTGCCCTTTGCTCGTGATTACGGAGGCTTACTCGATAATCGCTCGTTCGGTGGAGCTCAAGTTTCTCGAACATTTTATGCAAAAGGACAAACAGGTCAGCAATTATTACTTGGTGCATATAGTGCATTAAGTCGGCAAATTGGAAAAGGTACGGTGAAAATGTATAATCGTACCGAAATGATGGATGTTGTGGTGATTGATGGAAAATGTCGCGGTATTGTTACACGAAACATGGTAACCGGCGAAATAGACGCACATTTTGGTCATGCAGTTGTTTTAGCAACAGGTGGATACGGAAATGTCTTTTTCCTTTCTACAAATGCGATGGGTTCTAATGGGAGTGCTGCGTGGAAAGCATACAAACGAGGTGCGTATTTTGCAAATCCTTGTTATGTGCAAATTCACCCAACGTGTATTCCTGTTCATGGAGAATTTCAATCGAAACTGACATTAATGTCTGAATCTTTACGTAACGACGGACGTGTGTGGGCACCAAAACGAAAAGAGGATGCCGAGGCTATTCGTGCCGGTAAACTTAAACCGCAAGATATTCCGGATGAACAACGTGATTTTTATTTGGAACGTCGATATCCTGCTTTTGGTAATCTTGTGCCTCGTGATGTTGCCTCTCGTGCAGCAAAAGAACGCTGCGATGCGGGTTTTGGTGTCGAAAGTGGCGAGGCTGTATATCTTGACTTTAAATATGCAATCGATCGTTTAGGTCGTAATGTGGTTGAGGCTCGATATGGTAATTTATTCCAAATGTATGAGAAAATTACTGATCAAAATCCATACGAAACACCAATGATGATTTACCCTGCTATTCACTATACTATGGGTGGCTTATGGGTTGATTATGAATTGCAAACAACTATTCCGGGCTTATTTGCAGCGGGTGAAGCTAATTTCTCCGATCACGGTGCAAACCGTTTGGGAGCTTCTGCTCTTATGCAAGGTCTCGCGGATGGATATTTTGTATTACCATATACGGTTCAAAATTATTTGGCTGATGAACTGCATACTCCTCGTATGGATGAAAAATCTGAACCTTTCGAAAAAGCAGTTGCTGAGGTGAAAAATCATATCAATAAATTGATGAGCATTAAGGGTTCACAGTCGGCTGATACTTTCCACAAAAAACTTGGTAAGGTAATGTGGGAACACGTTGGAATGGCTCGTAACAAAGAAGGTCTGCAAAAAGCAATTAACGAATTGACTCAGATAAAAGAAGAATTCTGGAAAGATGTTAAAATACCTGGTTCTGCTGATGATTTGAATCCGGAACTCGAAAAAGCAAATCGTGTTGCCGATTTTATTGAGTTGGGTGAGTTAATGGCTCGAGATGCTCTTGCCAGAGAAGAATCGTGTGGTGGACATTTTAGAACGGAACATCGAACAGAAGAAGGAGAAGCTCTTCGCCATGATGACGATTTTGCGTATGTTGGTGCATGGGAATATGCCGGTGAAAATCAAGATCCTAATATGCATAAAGAGGATCTTAAGTTTGAGTTCTGTAAATTGAATCAACGTAATTATAAATAAAATAAGTTATTAACGTTCTTTGTGAACACAAAATATATACTGATGAGTGAACAACATAAAGGTTTAAATTTAACTCTTAAAGTGTGGCGTCAAAAAGGACCGAAAGAAAAAGGTCATTTTGAAACGTATTCTTTGCAAAATATTTCTCCGGATAGTTCTTTTCTCGAAATGATGGATGTTCTTAACGAACAACTCGTTACTGAAGATAAAGAACCAATTGCATTCGATCATGATTGTCGCGAGGGTATTTGTGGTATGTGTAGTTTGTATATCAATGGCCGTGCTCATGGTCCTGATGAGGATATTACGACTTGCCAATTGCATATGCGAAAATTTAAAGACGGTGAAACAATTACAGTTGAGCCATGGCGATCTGCCGGTTTTCCAGTCATTAAGGATTTAATTGTAGATCGTGGTGCATTCGATAAAATAATGGCTGCCGGCGGGTTTGTTTCGGTAAATACCGGTGGAATTCCTGACGCAAACGCAATTCCAATTTCGAAAGATAAGGCTGATGAAGCTATGGATGCAGCCTCATGTATCGGCTGTGGAGCATGTGTTGCAACTTGTAAAAATGGTTCGGCTATGTTGTTTGTGTCTGCAAAAGTTTCTCAACTCGCTTTGTTACCACAAGGAAAAATTGAAGCTGCTCGTCGTGCCAAAGCAATGGTTGCTAAAATGGACGAAGTAGGATTTGGTAACTGTACCAATACCGGTGCATGTGAAGTGGAATGCCCGAAAGGAATTTCTATTGCAAATATTGCTCGCTTAAATAGAGAGTTTTTAAAAGCAAAGATTCAAGATTAACGTGAATTCAAAAGGGAAGCAGAACTTCCCTTTTTTGTTGTAATATAATTGTTGTGTGATGAGAAATGTTCTTCTTTTGACTGTAATGCTTGTTTTTTGTGTGACCTCCGTTTTTGCACAAAAGAAATCGGTTATGCTTGTGCCCTTCGATAGTAAATTATTTAACAATCAAGAATCTGAGGTGATGCTGGAGGATTCTGATATGTCATATGAACAGTCAATACAATTCTTTACCACAAGCTTAGATGAACATCTTACACGTGCTGTTAAGGATGCGATGCGTATTCACAGTTTGCTCCGAACATATACAACCGATGCGTATAGTGATATTGATATTGTTCACCAACAAGCTGATTATGTGCTGACGGAACGTCCCCAGTCAATGTCCGAAAAGAAGGATTTGTCTGCATTTCAAGTTGCGAAAAAACGGTTTAAAAAACGAAAAAAAACAAACCCACGCGTGGCTCCACCTGACGGTGAAGTTGTAAGTGAAAAAGAAGATAACAGTGATAAATTTGTCAGTGTAAAATTTTCTGACCCACAGGTTTTCATTGATCTTATTCAAAATTATTCGGTTAATTATGTGGTGTTTATTACACAATTTGAAATTCTTGGTGATTATTCTGATCCATATGCTGTTGCCCAACAGTCGTATCTGCGAACAATACGGGTGCATTATGCTATATTTGATGAGTCCGGGAAATTTGTGTATGGTGATTATGAAACGAATACGTTTCTCGCTTCTCAAAATGCAATAGCTGATGTATGTGCAAATTATTTCCCCGAAATTGCTCGTAAAATAATGCGTCGTATTCCTTAGGGTAAAAAAATATATGAGATGTCTTAATAGTATAATGACACATAACGGGATGTCTGTTTTTTGTTAGTTTTTGCTGAAAAAATTGGTTTTAAGTATAAAAATCAGTAATTTTATCAATTAAAATAGTTGGTAATTATGCGTTTTCGTATTGCCCTCATTTTTTTGTTTTTTGCATGTTTTGGATATGCACAAGCACCATATATTCACTTTTCTGAAAATAATAATCAATGGCCTTCACAGGTGAAATTCAGAGCAGCTTTGTATGGCGGATTTGTGTACGCAGAATCTTCATGTTTAACCTATCAATTTTTCGAGGAGGGTGCAATGTCGCATTCTCATGCCGGAATATCCGGTTCTGATGATGAAGATGATGAATTAGCTCGTTCTTTGCAAGCATATATAGAAGATTCTACTGCACAATATACGCATAACCACGATTCTCATGACGAATTGGGAGAGGTGGGTGTTCATTCCTATAAGGTGTATTTTAAGAAAATGAACACAAACTGTGTGCTTGTCGGGGAGAATCAAGAAGCGGGTGTGGAGCATTATTATCTTGGTAATAATCCGCAAAAATGGGGAACAAATGTGCGGGTGTTTCAATCAATCAAATACGAAAAAATATATGATAATATTGATTTAATTTTATATGATAAATCGGGAGGGTTAAAGTATGATTTTATTGTGCATCCTCGCGGAAAGGTCAAGGACATACAGTTGCAGTATGCAGGTATTACTCAAATGAGTATTACCGCAGACGGTCATTTATCTATTCCAACATCGGTAAATGAGGTTATCGAACACAAACCATATGCCTATCAAATTATTGATGGCGATACGGTTGAGGTTGATTGTCAGTATGAATTAGAGCATTTTTCTGTTTCATATTCAGTTGGTTCATACGATAAAAAACACAGTTTATATATAGATCCCGAGTTAATATTTTCAACCTATTCCGGAGCAACCTCAGATAATTGGGGCTTTACGGCGACATACGATCATGAAAATAATGCATATGCCGGAGGAATTGTTGCCGGCTATGGTTATCCGGTAAATACGGGAGCATATCAGGAAAATTATGGTGGTGGAAGTTGGGATGTGGCTCTTATTAAGTATAATCCTTCGGGAACCGAACGATTGTATGCTACTTTTTTAGGTGGCGCGAGTGCCGAAATGCCTCATAGTTTAATTGTTGATCAAAATAATAATTTGTTGATTCTTGGAACAACCGGTTCGGAGGATTTTCCAATACAAAATGCCTATTTCCCTACTTTTAATGGAGGTAAGCCTATTGTGTATAATAATGTACAGAATTTTAATAATGGTGTTGATATTTTTATTGCTAAATTAAAAGCTGATGGCTCACAATTACTAGCTTCTACATATATTGGCGGTTCTGGGAATGATGGGTTGAATTATGACGGAGAACCATTGTATTATGGTCGTGATTCTTTGTATTATAATTATGCCGATGGTGTCCGGGGCGAGATAATGCTGGATGCTGAGGATAACGTATATGTGGCAACTACTACTTTTTCTGATGATTTTCCTGTTTTAAATGCCTCGCAAACTGTTTCCGGGGGAAGTCAGGATGCGGTCATATTCAAATTCAGTCCTGATTTATCACAATTATATTGGAGTACCTATTTTGGTGGTGAAAGTAAAGATGCTGCATATTCTGTAGATATTAATATGGAGAATGAAGCGGTATATGTTACCGGTGGAACCTGTTCACAGTCTGTCTCAATGCCGGGAGGTGGCTTTTTGTCGAGTAGAATTGGAGGAACAGTTGATGCATTCGTGTTACGACTCAATAAAGATATGGGAGCAGTTGAAAATGCAACTTATTATGGTTCAAATAGCTACGATCAAGCTCATTTTGTGCGCGTCAATCAGTTTGGTGATGTTTTTATTTTTGGTCAAACAACAGCTTCGGGAAATACCTTGATATATAATGCTCCGTATAATACACCGAATAGCGGACAGTTTTTGGCGTCGTTTTCGCATGATTTATCAAGTCTAAATTGGTCCACTGTATTTGGCACAGGGGTTAATAAACCAAATATTTCACCAACAGCTTTTGAGGTTGATATTTGTAATAGAATCTATCTTGCCGGATCCGGGCGTGATTGGCCACAAACCAGGGGGTGGATATTTAATGGTTCCTACTATTATTATGATATTGGATGGGATTTTATAATGGGAACTAATGATATGGATATTACTCCTGATGCGTTTCAACCAACTACTGACGGGAAAGATTTTTATATTATGGTAATTGACGATCAAGCTCAAAATCTTGATTATGCTACCTATTTAGGGGAACAGTTTTATGGCTCTATCATTTCTTATGACGGATTTAATATTATTCGTAACGGCTGTTCAAGTAGTGGTCGCGACCATGTAGACGGAGGAACGAGTCGTTTCGATAAGCATGGGTATATTTATCAAAGTGTCTGTGCAAGTTGCGGTGGGTGTAACGGCTTCCCGGTAAAACCAGATCCCGGTGCGTGGTCGGTGTCTAATAATTCTATGAATTGTAATAATGCAGTGGTACGGTTTTTTATTGATTTTGGATTGTTAATTGCGGATTTCGAATTGCCGGAACTGACCTGTGGAAGTGCAGGATTGGTTTTTGAAAATAAAACTGAGGCACATTATAATAATCCTTTATTAAATTATACCTGGGACTTTGGAGATGGTTCGCCGGTTTCGCATGAAGAAAACCCTTCCCATACATATATTGAAGAAGGAGAATTTGAAATTACGCTTATCGTCGAGGATTCGTCCGCATGTAATCAAATAGATTCGATTACAAAAAATATTACTATAGTTCGTGATGTGAATGAAATTGTGTTAGATGAAAAAAATATTTGTGAAGGAGATACGGTGCAAATTGGTATTTCTCAGGAATATGACCCGGATTTGACGTATCAGTGGACTCCATCTACCGGCTTAGAAAATGATACTTTGCCTCAAACTGATGCAGATCCTTCTGAAACAACAGAATATACCTTGACTATTTCTTCTCCCGGATGGTGCCAAACAATTTATTACCAAACGGTTACGGTGCATGCCGATGATTATGCAATAGTTGATATTGAGGTAGAGATTAACAGTCAAATAAAAAATCCTGCCTGTGAAGGTGATGAGGTTATCTTGCGGGCTATAACCAACAATGAAACCTATCGGTATGTGTGGTCAACCAGTCCCAATTTTTATCCGGTGTTGAATTCAGATTTTTCTCGGAATTGGATAGAAGTAACCGCACAAAACCCTCAGAGATATTATGTGAAAGCTTTGAGTACCTATTGTAGTTTTGAGGATACAAGTTCGGTTTTTCTCGATGTGTCATACAATCATATTCGTGCTTTGGGCGATACGCTTATTTGTAAAGATGATTTTGCTTCGCTTGATGCTGAAAATCTTATTCCCGGCAATACTCTTTCATATACTTGGCAACCATCTGCTTTTGTGAGTTTGGGTCAGGGTACCGAACATGTTGTGGTCAATCCTGAACGAATAACGGATTTTATTGTATATGCCGAAGATGAAAATAATTGTATTGCAACCGATACAGTTAGTGTTGAGGTTGATGAATTACGTATAGAAACATATTTTTTCGATCAAATAAGCTGTTATGGTGAAACGGATGCCCGGATATTTGTTGCTCCGGTAGGTATTCCTGAGTATGAATATATGTGGGAAAACGGATATACCGGTCCTTCTCGTTCAGATTTATCCGAAGGAATATATACTGTTCATATAACTGATAGTCTTGGTTGTACTAATACTCGGGATTTTGAGATAATTGAGCCCGAATTATTGCGAATTATTGATACGACAATTTATTTTGTTACTTGTAGTACAGCCCGAAATGGAAGTATACAAGTGGAAGTAGCCGGTGGAACCAAACCGTATTCATATTCTTGGAATAATGGTGATACCACCGCCTCAATCCAAAATCTTGGCGAAGGTGGTGAATATACGGTGCTCGTAACTGATAGTCATGGCTGCGAAGTCCAGTTGCAAGATGCCGTTACTATTGGTGTGTTTGAAACTCTACCATATCTTGATGCTTATGCCGATAAACCACAAGTTTTTAAATCGCAGTCAACATTAATCTATGCTGCACCTGATGTTTCCGATACTATTTCATATTATTGGGATCCGAGTATATGGTTGCAGTCAGATTCTGTGCCAATAGTTTCAGCTACACCCCTCGATGATATTACCTATTATGTAACAGCGGTCGATCAATATGGCTGCATGTCTGTTGATACAGTATCTATTTCTGTTCATGATTGGGTATGTGATGAAAATTTTATATTTGTGCCTACAGCATTTTCACCAAATAATGATGGTGTAAATGATGTGTTGAAAGTGAAAAGTGGGGTGATAACCGAATTGCAATTCGAAATTTTTGATCGTTGGGGTGAGTGTGTATTTTCAACGCAAGATTTAAATGCGACATGGGAAGGTACGTACAAAGGAAAATCATTGCATCCGCAGGTTTTGGTGTATTATATTAAAGCCCGGTGCCTGAATGAAGAGGAGTTTGTGCAAGAAGGTAATATTACAATTTTGAAATAATGTATGTATGGCTGTATCGCATAGTGTTCGTCGTCTGTTGCACTTGTGTTATGCAGGTTCATGCACAAGATATACATTTTTCGAATATTCATACAAATGTTCTTCATATTAATCCTGCCTTTGCTGGTTTTTTTCAAGGGAAATATCGTTTTACCGCAGCTGTTCGTGACCAGTACCGTACTGTTGCGGTTCCGTACCAAACAATGACCTTTACCATAGATGGCAGCTTTCCAAGTACCATAAACAGACGACATAAAACCGGTACCGGAATACTGTTTACGTACGATGTGGCAGGTGACTCTAAATTTAACACGACACAAATAGCGATTCCCTTATCGTACCACATTAAAACATATAGAAATGTCTTGCAATTTTCGGGAGCATTATTGCCTTCAGTGTATACAAATGCTATTGATTATACCTATTTGCGATTCCCCGATCAGTTTAATGGTATTTCGTATGACCCTGATGTGCCCACCGAAGAAGATTTAACCGTATCAAATACTGTGTATTTTAATCTCGGAGCAGGAGTGTTTGGTATGTACACCCCCAATAAACAAGTTCGGTATGGTTTAGGGCTTTCCGTGTATAATTGTACGCAACCTAATATTTCATTTTTTGAGAATAATAAAGTGATGTTGCCTCGTCGATATCTTATTTATGCCATGTCGCATATAGAAATTAGACGTGATATTGATATTATTCCTGCTGCAAAAATTCAATTTCAAACAAGCCAGCACGAATATCATTTTGGTGCAATGGTGCTTCATTATACTCAATCGCTACGAATACCGAAAGTGACTGCCGGTATGTGGTTCCGTTCTCGTGACAAAGATGCGGTTATTCTTGGTGTTGGTGGCTTATTTAATGGTTACGAAGTGGTATTGAATTATGATGTGAATATTTCGAGTTTAAAAACGGTTAGCAAAGGGCACGGTGCTATTGAATTGACAGCAACATATATTTTAACCAATTTATATAAACGACAAAAAATGATGCCGGTTAAATGCCCGGCATATTTGTAACCTGAGTTCGACGTAATTTTTCGAGTTCAGGTTTTTTAGACAGACACTAAATAATAAACATATGAAAACCTATTTTTTATTTCCAATCCTATTAATTTTTATGAGTATGTGCACCGAAACATCACAAAAATCAGTACCCACAGGAGCTGTTAAGACCGGAGAGTACCGAAATTTATTTGCAGAAGTTGGGATAGACACTACAGAGATTATTGCAAAACGCGACTCTTTGTTCCATCAATTATTTTATGGAGACGACTCCACCGAACGGGTATATTATCCGCTCGGTAGTGACATGGCATATGTGCTCGATACGTACAATAATGATGTACGTTCCGAAGGCATGTCGTATGCTATGATGATTTGTGTGCAAATGGATAAAAAAGAAGAGTTTGATAAACTCTGGAAATTTGCCAAAACAGTTACCCAAAATCATGAAGGTGCACGAAAAGGATATTTCGGCTGGTCTGCAGACCCGCAAACAATGAGCTTAAACGATGCGAATCCAGCACCCGACGGAGAAGAATATTATGTGACTGCTTTGTTTTTTGCAGCACACAGATGGGGCAACGGAGAAGGAATCTTTAATTACGAACAAGAAGCAAATTACATCTTGCATCACATGATTCATAAAGAAGAAGAAAATGGAGGAATTGTTGAAGGCATTACAAACATGATTAACCATGAGGAGAAAAAAATAGTATTTGTACCGCTCGAAGAGTGGCGATTTTCCGATCCTTCATATCATCTTCCGGCATTTTACAAACTGTGGGCACAATGGGCAGAAAAAGATACTGAATTTTGGCAGGCTGTTGCAGACACCAGCGAACAATATCTGGTACGAGCAATGCATCCCGAAACCGGATTGGCAACAGAATATATGACTTTTGATGCAGAACCCCAAGTAACACCATTCAATCCCCACTCGCACCAATTTTCAGGCGATTCGTGGCGAGTGGCAATGAATCTTGGGATGGATGCTCATTGGTTTGGTGTACAAAAAGGATATACCGAACGTGCAAATGCTTTGTTGAAGTTTTTCTATAATCAAGCACAACAAGAAAACGGAGACGGCTACTTTTCGCAGTTCGAACAAGACGGAACACCCCTTGAAGACAATTATAAAGGTGTTGGCTTATATGCCATGAATGCTGTTGCTGTGTATGCATCTACCTACGCACAGGATGATTTTTTTGTAAAACATTTTTGGAAACAATCATTACCCACCGGAACATTCCGATATTATAACGGATTGTTGTACATGCTCGGCTATTTGCATGTGAGTGGCGATTTTCGGGTGTATTGATTTTTTTTTGTATATTTGAACTGTAAGAATATTACCTTTATATGAAGCCGTCATATTTGCAAAAAAAGCCCTTGCGGTAAAAAATCGAATTATTCCACTTAAATTTGTGGAGAATTTGGAACCTAAAGAAACCAACAACTTATATTGCGTTAATTAAAATAAAAATGTATTTTTGAAATATGAGCATGCTTGACAAAAATATTCCTGAAATAATATCTTTATGTTCTAAGCATAAAGTATCTAAACTATTTGTGTTTGGGTCTATATTAACTAAAAATTTCAACAAGAATAGTGATATCGACTTCTTAGTAGATTTTGATGGGGTTGATGTGTATGATTATGCAGACAATTATTTTAACTTTAAAAGCTCTCTTGAAATTTTATTCAAACGTCAAATAGACCTTGTTGAAAATAAAGCCATAAAAAATCCTTTCCTTAGAAAATCTATTGATTCTTCAAAACAGCTTATTTATGGATAACGAAATAAAAACTTGGCTGTTTGATATTCTTCAATCAATTGAAGAAATAGAAAGCTATTATGAAAATAAAGAAAGAATCTTTAAAGAATATATTTTTGACATCAAAACAAAAAGAGCAACAGAACGTGACCTCGAAATTATTGGTGAAGCAGCTAATCGAATTCTAAAAAAAACACCTGATTTTAAATTACATAATATTGGACAAATCATTGGTACAAGAAATAGAATTATACACGGTTATGATAAAGTATCTGATGATTTAATTTGGAGTATTGTAATAAACCACATACCTAAACTGAAGATTGAAATTCAACTTTTAATAGACGAATAGGCGGTGCCTAATAACTAGAAAACAAACCATCACACAACACCCGATGCAAATTCCCGCTTGAACTAAATCTATGGGTTTTCAATGGCTTAGAATTAGTTCAGAAAAACACTTTTAATTAAAGAGTTCACATTAAAAGTTTCGTAATTTTTTCTCGGTATCAGAAAATAAATGTACTTTTATTGGAAATAAAGGAAATGACGGGAAGTTTTGAGATGGGCTGCTGTTAGGCGATATCCCCCTACCGATTATACTTCGGATGAGTTTTGAGGCAAGCAGTAAAAAAGATTGACGTAAAAATTTAAAAAGTTGACATAAAATATAAATGATTGATAATTAGATGATTAATTTTTGCCGTTTGTTGGATTAGAAAAACAGGTGCAGCGCACCGATAATATTTGTAGTAGCAGATGAATACGAATAGAAACAAGGTGCGTAGCACCATAATATTATAACAATGGCAAATACTTATTCACAAGCATATTTTCACCTAGTGTTTTCACCTAAAAACAGGGATGTACTAATTGGTAAATCATGGAAAAATGAGTTGGAAAAATATATTACCGGAATTGTAACAAACAATAAACATAAATTATTGGCAATAGGTACAAT
>JAQICB010000113.1 GCA_027858745.1 Bacteroidales bacterium | reverse complement strand
GTTTGCAAGATATCCGCCCCTTCGGCTCCGCTCAGGGGGCTGAGTGTTTTAAGTTACAAGGCAATATATTACACATAAAAAATACACCAATACACATATATAACATAATGGGTATAGAATTACCTGTTACAGGCACAAGTATACAACTTAATGCGGGAGTGTATGTGCTGGAAACAAAGTGTGGAACAGAGAAAATAATGATTAATGATTAATTATAAACGGAAAGAAATACTATCAGTAGTAAAGATGCTATTTCGAATGGTGAGCTTGTCGAACCATAAAGTAATGAGTAAATAGAAAAAAAAATTAGCACACCACAAAATATACACATTGAATGATAGGCAATAACAAAACAATAATAAAAACACACCAAAATATTTAATATTATGAAAATAAAAGCTTTCACAATTGAAAAAACAAAAATGTTCAACTATGTTTTTGTATTTATTATTGCTATACTGTTTTGTATTCCTAATGCATTTAGTCAATTAGAAATAAATGCTGAAACTCCAACCGGAGGATTAGAAATAGGTAGCCATGATGGAATATTCAAATACACGGCTGTAAATAATACAGATACTGTTATTACAATAACCAGTGTTGATTTTAATAATTTCAGAGGTGTAAGTATTTTACAATCACCAGCTGCTGAGTATAGCATAAACGGAAATACATCAAACACATATTTATCCGATAATGTGTTTAATACTCCTGTAACATTAAATCCGGGAGATACATTAGCATTTAGCTTTACTGCAGCTGCAGGGTGTGAATCTATTTTTGAATTAGGAGAGAATGTTCAAAATGAAATAACGTATAATTTTAATAATGGTCAAGTACAAACAGAGTCAACAGACTCTTACGCCATTAAATGGCCTCGAATTGTAATTCCAACAAATACCGCAGTATTAACAACAGAAACAGAATATGATTTAATTATTCCCATATCTAATACTGTAGGGGCAGGTGATATAGAACAAATTGAATTTTCAATAATTTTACCCGAAGGTGTACGGCCGAAAGATGAGAACAGAAATTTAGTTGTTTCAACTGATGAACAAACATGGGCGTTAACGAATATCTGGCCTCAAAGTGGTTATGACACATTAAAATACCTCATAACAATAGCAGATTTAACAAATTTTGGCTTTGCCCCATTATTAAACGATGGGCAAACTTTGTATTTAAAATTTCAATTGGAAAATTTATCAGTAAATATCCCCTCAGTAAATGTTAAATATTTTGCAAACTTCAATGAATCTTATAATATATTTTGTGACCAATACACTTTGTCAAATACTGAAATTATAAGAAGTACAGGAACGCCAAATCTTACAATGCAGATAGCTATACTAGATAGTATTAGTGTATGTGATGATAATGGAATAGTATCAATTACGATTCAAAATAATGGGGATGGGATTGCTCACTTAAATAGTTTAAATATTCCATTTTATAGTACTGAAATTACGGCTATACGGGTAAATGGAATAAATTACCCTCAATTAGAAAGTAATTTATTGACATTTCTAGATTATAACTTTGATGGTGAAGGAGGATTAGAAAATTTAAATGGAGATAATCTGTTTGATGAATTGTCGCCAGGAGATGAAATTGTTATAGAGTTGGAGTATGTGAAAGATGAAAGTTCTATTCTGAATTTTCAGGGTAATTTACAATTACTACCGGTTGTATCATATACCTCACTTGATAATAGAGTTTTTTCAACAGAAGTAAAGTTGCAGGATACAAATCAAAGACTTTCGTTTTCTTTGACGGGACCATCATTTCTTAATGCAGATAACATAACCGAATATACCTATACTGTTGTAAGTGGTTTTTTTACAAGAAGAGAGATTATAGGAGAAAGAGAATATTTTGTGAGACTAACAGCCCCAGAGGGTTTTTCAATAAATGGAGGCACAAATGTTGCTGAATTACCAGCAACAAGCTTAACCAACGACCATGTAGGTTATAATAATATGTTCGTAATTGTAGTAGATAGTTCATTAAAATGTGTGCGAGCACCTCTTATTTGCGAACTCGGTTATCATCAACCAGAAAGATGTTCTCCAGAAGATTTTTATCTAATAACACCTGTTCAAACAAAAACTGTATTTGTTATCGATGAAGAACAAGAATTAACAGATACCGTTGATAATATTGTAAACCTATCAAGTTCTATTGAAAGGTTATCGTTTGGGTATGACCTCAATGATATTGCAAATGTTATACCCTATCAGAGTGAAATAACCTCATTGCCTTTATATACAAATTCACCGAATGAAAATCTTGTAACTTCAGGAGATCATATAAATTATATACTCAATGGTGCATTGTTAACAGTTCCCGGATCAACAGTAAATGAAATTCAGGTTTATCTTGATGTATCAAGGGCTAATCTTTTTACGTATATTTCTGGGGAACTTGAAATAGGGGGCGATACATATCAATTATCATCTCCACAAGTTACAGGAACACTAATGGAGTTTACAGTAGATGTTTCGCAAAATAGTCTGTCTGGAACTCAAAACTTACAAGTAACAGTAGAACTTAATTCTAATTCAGGCGCTGTTCTTAGTGAGGAGTTTATATCGGGAGAGTTCCAAATGCTAAATTCTTCAAATCAGTTATATGGTTCATGCCCGTTAGTAGCTCCTTTTACTTTTGTAATGAAAACATTGTCTGTTTATAATTCAGATGCAACTGTTTGTCCATTTAATTATACAACATTTAATGGTTTTTCAACAAATACTGCATATTTCCCAAATGAATATAAAACTAATGAGTTTGTAGAAAGTGTAATAATTAGAAAAATTTCAGGCATAGAACTTAAACAGGAAGATTTTGAAGTGGTTTTATTACCACGAAATGAAGTACTGCCAATAACTTTAGAAGAAACAGAAGCCGACTATATATTACATTTTACAGAACCTATTTTAATAGATTTTGTTAATTATCAAATTAGAACTATCATATCACCAAAAAAATTATGTTTGGAGAATATTATAACTAATTCTCAGGTACAATATCGGTTAGTCGATTTATCCGGAACAGAGAGATTATCTGCAGTATATAATAGAGGAGCAATTTTACCTGTTGTTCAGATTGAACAACCACCTGTCGGTAATACAATATCAAAAAATATCGTTTGGGAAGTAACTGTAAATGAAATGGGAGGAGCAGCGTCTCCAATAAATTACATGCAGTGGATTCCTCAAAATAAAATACAATTAGATAAGATTTTTATTGATAGTGAAGAGGTTGAAACAGAGAATCATAATGACACTCTCTTTTTTCAATATAGTTTGGAGAAAAATCAAACGAGAAATTTTAGATTTGAAGCAACAATATTAACATGTGAACCAAATGTGGAAATAACATCTCATATACGAAATGCAATTCTTTGTGAAGAAATAGATTTTGATGAGTTTGAAACATATGTATCACCATGTTATGATAGAAATTTAAATATATTAAATGGAGATTTGTCTCTTATTCCTACAACAACAGAAAATACTACGCAATATGTAAATTTATGTGACACATTACCCTATAAAGTTACAATAAGTCAGTATAATGCAGATTCCACAGGAATATCTTTTTGGTTTGATAGTATTCCAAATAATGTGAATATTATAAATGACCAAATAAGCTATTCATTAAGCAATGCTAATGGAACTTCAACAATATCTGGAGGTATATTAGAACAACCACATAATAATTATGTGAGTACCGATATTATTCAGGCTCACAATGTAGATGATTGGAGAGAACCTTTGACAGAAATTAATTTCAATGTTCAAATCTCATGTGACGAGAATAATCCTATTACAGATATTACAGCACCATTTGGAGTAAATGTTTCAAGAGTTAATCTATGTGGTGACACGACTGAAGTTGAACATTTTACTTTTAGACCAAATATTAAAGGGTTTGAACGTCTAGATAGTATTAAAGTGTCAGCAACAGCAGAAGGATATGATGAAAATGGAATAGGAACTATATCTGTAAAAACAGTAAATCTATACCCATCATTAGTTGATAGTGTATACATAACAGCAATTTTACCCAATGGCGTTCAGTATGTACCTGGTTCTACCGTTGAGAATTTATTTGATACAATTATAGTTGAGGGTTCAAAAGTTATATGGGCATTTAAAAAAGGAGAACATATAAAAGGGTCTGATTCATTATATTATACATTTAATGTTATCAATAACAGTGTTTGTGATATAGATTCACAGACAATAGTTATTGAAAGTTCATTGGAACGTGAAGTCCTTTCTTGCAAAAATGATGGGTCATATTGTCTGGTAAAAGCAACAAGTGATACTGCAAAAGTAGTATTATATGGTTCAGAAATAAAACTTATAACCGATATTAATACAGTTGATGAATTATGTTCGGGAGACGAAGGTGTATTTGAGATAATTATTGCTGATAGTGCAAATTTGCAATTGGATTATGATAGTAATGAAGTTTTTATATCAAATGGAACAATAAGAGCTATCTCAAATTTTACAGGGACAGCTTCGATTCAAGTATCAGTATACAATGATGCTAATTGTTCAGAAGATACAACAATATTTGTTATTGTTAAACCAAAAGAAACCGTAACAATAGAACCTGTAGCAAAATTAAATTTAGATGATGAACCTGAACCTTTTGCACTTGTTGCAACGCCAGAGGGAGGAACATGGAGTTCTGATTATGTAGTTGATGGAATATTTGATCCTGCAGCAGCAGGAGTAGGTATACATACAGTAATATATACATACCAACCAGAAGGCTATTGTGTTTCTTCAGATACAATAGAAATTGAAGTTCTTTCTTGTTTACCACGTATATATTTAAAAGACCGTGTGATATGTAACTATGATACATACGTTAATGCGTTTTATATACCAATATTTATTACACCAGTATATGAATGTCCCGACTGTGAAGAGATTTTGAATATTAGCTTCGATTTTGAATATAGTCAATCAGGAGTTAAATATTATAGTGGAGGTTGTGACGGTGGTTTGAGCGGTGTTTTTTTTAATGCAAAAATTGAAGATACTTTTGGCGGCATTAGAGAAAGCCCTAGAACAGTTAACATTCAATTATATGGAGAAGAATTAAATGCATTTGTAAATGAGGGAGGACATATGTATAATTTGTTATTTATTCCAGAAGATTCTACTGCTGCAAGTTATTCAATGGATATTACGATTAAAAATGCATACGTAAATGGTAGACTAATAAGTGAAACACTGGAAGAAAGTTCTGCCAATTATTTATTTTTACATTCTCCAAGTATTGACCTTCCTGATACAAGTTTCTGTCAAGGGAATTCAGTGACAATTTCTCCTACAGTAACAGGAACAGGATGGGATGCGCCATTTGCATACGATTGGAATCGTACTCTTGTATTTGACGGTACTCGTTGGGTTTATACTTCTGCTGGTATACATACAGACAGTATTACCGTTTCATCAGCAGGAACAAACACTGTATTAGTTGGGAATCAATATGGATGTACATATCTAGCAGAAGCTATAGTAACTGAAAATTCATTACCAGAGGTTATATTACAAGATACATCATTCTGTTCAGGCGAAAATGTACAATTACAAGCTGTAGTATCAGGAAATGCTCCGTATGAATATTTATGGAATACGACTGAAACAACAAATAATATAACTGTTGATTCAGATGGGCAATACGTTGTACAAGTTACAGATGCAAATAACTGTGTTGCAGAAGATTCAAATACAGTAGTACAACATGAAGCTCCAACTATTCAAACAATTGATGCTGAATTCTGTTCTGGAGGAACAGTTACCTTATCTCCTGTATTAACTGGTAATTCACCATTCAGTTTCCTTTGGAATACGAATGAAACAACTTCAAGCATAGCAGTAGGTAGTGGTGGAAATTATACAATTGAGGTGTCAGATATGAATGACTGTGTAGC
The DNA here is from genome assembly GCA_027858745.1 of Bacteroidales bacterium. Taxonomy (GTDB): domain Bacteria; phylum Bacteroidota; class Bacteroidia; order Bacteroidales; family UBA1715; genus JAQICB01. The sequence continues at coordinate 23,072 of JAQICB010000113.1, read as the reverse complement.
ATCTGATACTATTACTGTAACTGAAAATTCATTACCACAAATCACAGTTGATGATATAACAACGTGTTCAGGAGAAACAGAAACAATAACAGCAAATGTTACAGGTAACCCTCCTTTTACATACGAATGGAATACATTAGAAACAACTTCTGAAATAGATGTAACAAATGCAGGAACATATACTGTAACAACAATGGATGTTAATAATTGTGAAGCAAATGACTCGGCAATAGTTACGGTTATACAAGCACCTGTTATACCTCAAATAGATGCACCTCAATTTGTAATTGCAAATAATGTATATGATGCAAGTGTAACAAATCAGGAAGCAGACGTAACATATAATTGGATAGGCGTTTCACTTGTTTCTGGAGAAGGAACAGGAGATATTCAATTTAGTACAGATATGTTACCAAGTTCAATATGTGTTACAGCAACAAGAGATATTTGTGAAAGTGAAGAAACATGTACTTTACTTGAAGAATTACAACTTGTTGAAATAAGTGGTGATGCTATTATTTGTAAGCAAAACATAAACGATAGTTGGCATAATGGACAATACTCTATAGTATCTCCAAATCAAAATAGTACATACGTTTGGTCAATTTCTAATGAAACTCTTGCTTCATTCAGTACTGGTAATCAAGGAGAGTCTGTTGGAATTTCTTTCGCTGCAGGTCTTGGTACTGTAATTTTAACTGTAGAAGAATATGAGAGTGGCAGTCTTGTTAGTGTAGGCACATTTACAGTTAATTTAAACGAACGACCTAATAGTACTAATATTACTTTAGCTGGAGTACAAGGATACCCAGGCGTATGCGCAAATGATTCTAATGTTTTATATTCTATAGAACCAGAAGGCGAATATTTGTGGACAATAGTAGGTGCTGATACATCTATAGTTTCAGGAAGCACAAATGAAGCTCTAATTTCGTTTGGAACACAACAAGTGAATATTGAAATTCGCGCTCAAAATGGAGAGGGCTGTGCATCATGGCAACCATTTACAACGTGGATTGCAACAGGTTCAACAACAACTTGCTTCGATAATCCAAACCCCGCAGCATTAAAAAGCTTTGCTATAAATATGGATAACGAAGATGCTGAAATTATTATTCCGACTACGGAAGTTGTATCAAACATTATTATAATTCATCCTCAACCAGCAGATGATATCTTGTATATTGATTCTGATTTACCAATTTTAAGTGTGACAGTATATTCTAATAATAGTTCCTTAATAAATGTATTTAAAAATGTGTCGCAAATTGATGTTTCCGACTTACCATCTGGAATTTATTATTTACATATAGAAACGAAAGATGGAATAGAAGTTAGACCTGTTTTAATTCAACGTTAATAAACAAATCGTGTAGTTATAACTAAAAATACATCTATTATGTCAACAAGCGAAAAACTTTATGCTATCTGCAAACACAAAGAAACAGGAGAATATCATGTCTTTCCTACAAAAAAAAATGAAAATGACAAATGTGTTTTTGTTGGGAAAGCCTCTTTATGTGGAACAATGAACACTGATGAAAGAGATGGATGTCTTGCTTCATGTAGAACTACTGAAGAAATTAGGGAAAAGGCTGCAAGCATTGGAGATAAAATTTGTGGGAACTGTATGAAAATAATATACAAAACAGAAGAAGAGTAATATTTACTGAAAAATATTATATATCCAAACATTAGGTTCTTCAATTAAAAAACAAAACCTCTATTCAATATATTGAATAGAGGTTTTTTGTATTCTAAAAACGGATAACTGTCCTCAAAAAATTAAAAGATAAAGGGATTATCTTTTAAACACCACATAACCAATCATGAAAAGTGTGCGAGATGCACCATGAAAAAGAGAGTAACGAGTTATCCGTTTATGTTTTGTTTTCTTAGACGCAAATGTAAAAGTCTTTTTTACAAAAAAATAAGATTACTAAGAAAATTTGTCATTTAAAACCATAACCACAAAAAACAACCACTTCTAACCAATACCAATACATTCTAACCAAACATAGCCAAATCACTACTTATCCCCTATCATATGTTTGTCTCCATTATGGAAGCAAACACAAAAAAGGCATTAGGTACTTTAGCTGTAGTAGCAGCAATTGGCGGAGGTTTCTACCTTATTAAGAAAGGTAAAAAGCTTCTTGCTGGAGCTAAAATGAACTTTGCTCTCTTAGGATTCCGCATTCACAAAATGAACTTACAAGAAGTGAAATTTGCGGTTAAACTCCGTTGTTACAACCCATCAAAAGCACCTATTACATTAGTAATAAATCAGATTGTTGCAAACTACAAAGATTCAGCAATCGCTTATTCAACTCCCGATATTAAAGGTCTTACCATTGAACCAGGCAAAACTCAAGAGCCTGAAATTATGTTTGACATCCCCTATCTAAATCTTGTAGGCAAAGGACTTAACCTCACAACACTTTCCAACACGGAACAGCTAAAAAAAGACTTGACTTTTACTATGACACTCAGCATTAATGGAGAAACAATTACTACAACACAAAGTTTAACAGACGCCGGCACAGCCGGTTTTGATACAAAAACTAATGCTTCAAATCAAAACTACAGCTTGCCTAACAGTTCTCAGTCATCAATTAAAAGTACTCCTATAATGAACGGATTAGCATTAGGCGAATTGGGTATAGTATCTGGCCCACGAAATACCAAAAACGGTAAACGCTTTAACCACCTTATAAAAAGGGCAAACGGACAAGATACATTCATTAAAAATGGTAATGTACTTGAAACGGTCGAAAATTGCATAGATATAATCGGTTCACATTACCGAGAAGTCGAAAGCCTTGCAAAAATGCTTAAAGTTGGTGAAGTTACCGAGCCTGCCGAAGTAAAAGATACTTGTCGTAATATCTTCAACTTTTCATATAACTATTTACAGTACCATAAAGACGATGATGGTACAGAGCAACTTCGTACTCCTTCACGCTCATGGGTAGATGGGCAAATCAAGTTTAAACAAAAAGCCAAATCAAATGCAGGAATTGATTGTGATGATTTTAGCATTTTCGTTGGTTCGCTTTTAAAGAATTTAGGCATTCCGTTTAAACTCCGCATTACTAAATATGACGGAAAAAAGAACTTCCAACACATATACGTTATTGTTCCTGCCGTTGGCGATTCAGAAGATGAAATAGTTATAGATCCAGTACTATCAAAATTTGACTATCAAAAGCCATACAGTTTTGAAAGGTCTGATTTTGACATGTCTCCCTTACAACTTGCAGGACTTCGTGGCATTAACGGGTTAACAGGTACAAGTGCACTCGGTTTACCTATATCAATGCTATCAGGTATTGATTTGGCAGGTGGTATTCAAGCACAAGGCGACCACGAAGAACTTATCGCTATTGTTTCAGGTGTTGATTTTGACGATGCAATTAATGGTTTAGGTGATGCTGACGATGCGACCTACAAATACTTAGTACGTACCCGAGATTTTCTTTTAAAGAATAAGAACAACAAAAATAAAATGGCACAGGTTCAAAATCCTGACCAATTTATATCCATGTTGGACCAGGCAATTAAATTTTGGAATACACCTGAGCGAGATGCTGTTTTAGATAAACTTTCTGACATTGAAGAAAAACTTGCAGAAAACGGATTGATTAAATACGATTCCGAAGCCATTCAAGGATTATCTGAACTTGACGAGCTTGATGAAATGGACGGTTTAGGAAGAAAAAAACGTAGTAAAGGAAGATTTTTTAAAGCTCTAAAAAAAGTTGGTGGAAAAGTTAAAAATCATGCTAAAAAAGTTGTCAAAGCAATTGTCCGCTATAACCCTTTATCAATTGCTATCCGTGGTGGATTATTGGCAGCTCTACGTCTTAACATATTCAAAATCTCAAAGAAACTGCAATATGCGTATTTACCAGACAATCTTGCAAGTAAGTACAATATCGACCCTACTCAACATGCAAAACTAAAAAAGGTACATGCTAAAATTAAAAAGCTATTTAAAGGCTTACAGGGCAAAGAAGAAAACCTGAGAAAAGCAATATTAAAGGGAGCGAAACAAAAAAGCTCTGATTTTTCTATTAAAGGTTTACACGGTCTTATTGGAGAACTGCAAGCATTAGAAGCTATTGGAGAACTTGCCGAACTTGGAAATTTAGGAGTTGTTGCTACAGCTGCATCTGTAACAGCAGCAAGTGGTGTGTTAGCTAAAATTGGCAGTTGGTTAAAGCCTATTAAAAATATCTTTTCAAAAGTAAAGGGCAAACTCCCCAAGTTCAAGAAAGCCAAAAATACAATATCGCAATTTGCACCATCAGGGTCAAACACTCCACAAGCAAATAACAGGATACCCCAAACGAGCAATTTTACTCAGCAATCAGCTTATGCTCCACAACCAACACAAACAAATTTTTCTAACCCAAATATTACAGGTGGTGCAAGCAAGAAGAAATTAAGTAAAGGAGCAAAAGTCGGTATTGGTATTGGTATTGCAGCTATACTTGGAACAGGTGCATACTTCGTCTTCCGAAATAAAGACGATGACAAACAAAAAAACAAATCAAGCAACAGGAAATCTTCCGAAAAGAAATCTTTAGGAAGCATTCAACTTCAATAATTCAATTCAAACATTAATTAAAAATTTAAAAACATGGCAGTTAAAAAAACAACGTCAGGCAGTAGAACAAAAGCTACCAAAATTGACTTTATGAAAGCTACCAACAACATAGGCAAGCCCATTGCTGCCGTAGCAGGGTTTGCAGTTGGAAAGTATGCTTTAAAAAAGTTAGAAAAAAGTGAAACCGTAAGTGGTTTATTAGGCAACGATATGAAAAACTACATCGTTCCAGCAGCCGTTACTATGGGCGGTCTTATCGCCACACAGTTTACCAAAAACCAATATATACAACTTGGATTGGTAGGTGTTGCAGGTGCAGGTGTGGAAGCAGTTATCAAAAAAGCTACAGGTAAAACCCTTCTACAAGGTTTAGAGGGAATTATGGGTGATGACGAATACAGTGATGATTACGACATGCAGGGCTTACAAGCACTTAACCCCATAACTCAGGCACTACCTGCAGCCGATATTGACATCGAACGTGAAATACAAGCTTCTGTATCAGGAGCAGCTTCTGATTTTTCGATGAGCGATGAACCTATTGGTAATGCAGCTACCGACTTCTCGATGAGCGATGAGCCAATTGGGAATGATTATGAGCCTGAAATAGGCAAGATTAAAGACATAGACCCTGACAGCATGGATTATGATGTATTTGCAGGCGATATGATGTCATCATAAAAACACAAACAAACAAACAAACAAACAATTCAATTCAATTTTAATAACAGGCTATTAAGCCGCAAAACAAATTCTTATGGCAGAAATTAATGAGCAAAATGATTTGTACCCTTCGATGGACGATATTGAGGGTTTAGAGGACGCAATTCTCGATAGAGAAGAAGATTCCTTAGAGAGAGAAGAAGACCAAGACGATGCAACAGAAGGTATTGGAGAACTTGGACGCAGCAGACGTAAAAACAAACGTAAAGGACGTAAAAGTCGTAGAAAAAGCAATAGAAAAAATGCTGTACGTAGGTCATACAACGCTGGCGCAAAAAGTACAGCTGTAAAAACAGGTTTAACAAAAGACTTAACTTCAAAAGGACAGTTTGAACTTCGCAGACAACAGTTACCTCCAGAAGTGCAAAAAGCATTGAAAGATGCACGTATGCAAACAGTTGATACTGCAATCTACACAGTTAAATCAATTAAGGATAAGTCTGATATTGATTTGATGGAAGCATCTGATGATAAAAAGGCAGGACGTACCAACCTAAACCGTGCCCAGTTGGATAGTGGTAAATATCTCTTACTTACCGACATTATACTTGAGTATGCTCACGGTTCAGAAGAAGCAGATAACGACCCTTCAGATTTTGCTTTTGGTCAGTTTGCATTACCACCAGCAATCTTAAACGGTACATTCGAGATGACACTCGGAACTAAAGTAATTGTTCCTGAAATTTCTTGTGCTGTATTCGATGATAGCGATACTTCAAAGCGCAAGTTCCAATACAAATTGGCTAATCCAAAATGGTTAAAACCATCAATGGATATTACGCCAAAGCTAAACATGCCGAAAGCGGTAACAGGTGATGATATTCACAACCCTGCCGTTAAGGTAACGCTACTTGGAACTGTCACAGAAAAGGCGTAGAGGACTTTTCTTGTAGTTTATAATCATTCGGGGGCGGTTGCAATAACTTGTTTCCGCCCTTATTTATCTCAGGCATTGCCTGTTTTTCAAAAAAATTGAACAATGGAAAAACAAAATAACAGTAAAGTACGCAAGCTTCAGGTTATAAAATTTGAGGTCAAAAAAGGCGAAACATTCGAGTTTAATGGCAATACAAAAACTGAACATGACCGTATTACAGGCTTTTTTCTACGCCTTTCCAATACCGAAGCTCTACCAGGAGCAACATTCCGTATGTGGGTTGACGATGTGGAAGTAATACCTGATGATACAGAGGTAGCAATCGCACATCACGATAGTGATATTAGTGTTCCTGACGTAACCTTTCCTGTAGACCAAAAGGCGAAAAACAGCCCAATTCGGATTATCTACAAAGACGATAGTGAGAACCTTGCAGCAGACGATAGCTACAATGTACGTGTATATCTACTTGCCTTACAGGACAAAAAGAACTAGGCAATGCCTAGAGATAAACTTCCCCCAAGTAATACAGAATAAATAATCATGAGAAGATATCACGTCATAAAAAAAATATCATCAAATAATGAGCATATTAATGACCATGATTTGCTCCCGGCATCATGTAAGTTAATTACAGGAATTGCTGTATGTACAACCGTTAAGAAAGAAGCAGATGCTATAAGCAGTACTGTTCCTCTTGCATTTCCGCTAGGGCTTATAAAAAGGCTATTGGCATCTGACAGGATAGCCAACCTCTTTTATTCATATATGCAAACTCGTCCAACTTTGGAGGAGAGTAAAGCATTTTTTGAAACAGACATTCTACCCGAAATAGTGAATGCTTTATGTAACGGCATTACATATCCGATTCTAACACATGAGCAGCAAACTGTTTTAAGCAATAATCTTTCTAATTTACTTATGGGCGAAAGCGAACAAGCTGAAATAAATTGGGATGAGCGTTTTGAAGAACTTAAAGAAAGTTATAGAACATCATTTTTCGATTTCATAAGAGATAGCTATGAGGAATTAGGAGTAAATCCTGATATAAATATATCAGAAGGTTATATAAATAACATGTTCATTCCACAAGCTAGAGGCTATAGCTTATACCGTATTTCGATACAAGTATATTATGTTTTAAGAAATAATGGACAAAGCATTCCATATTCTGCTATTTCAAAAAACATAAATACCTATGGCAACTCTATTTTGCAAAGCTATGACAGTCAGCTTGTGCAATTACAAAACGAAAAAACAGCTTACGAACAAGCCGAAACACTTGGGCTTAGTGAATATCTGTTTACAAGCATTGGTATTTTTGATAAAGGTAAAAACATAGAAAGCCTTGGCTTTTTAGAGCTTATTTCGCAAGAAATACTTTCGTTTATTAAGCAAAACAAGACAAATCTTTTTGTACGACCTGTTGAAATGTATGAACGCCCTGAACCATACGAATGTGGTAGTTTGAGTCTCCTGGTTAATGGAAACAGTTTCTTACTGTGTGATTACATACTTACAGCCAACCGCAAAATAAAGCATCTTTCCAAAGAGATAATACCATTTAGCGAACCATTAGAAGTAAACAGTAGTTTGCAAACTGTTTTCAAAAGTAATTTAAAAAGTGGTACAGAACCTTTGAACATTCGCATTTACATTCAATACGAAGATTTTAAAGAGCCTTTAGCAAAAGTTGAACCCGAAAAACAGGAGGCTACAGTATGATGAATACAAGCGAACTGTTACATACTATTGCTAAAGACCGCATTGCAGGGCTACGCACAATCGACAGCTATCAGCTAAAGCCTGTAATGATTACGGTAACTTCTGCAAATCATAGTATTGACCTGAATAACGATATGTGGATTCTTAACACAAAATTACTTCCTGCACATATCGAGGAAATTGAAATGATTAGCAGCGACAATGTATTTACGGCTACCCCCGAAGAATACGACTTCATGGATGAGTTCCGCTTTCGTGTCTTTTCCGATTACATCGACATCGAAACAATTGCGGAAACCTTCAAACCATACAAATTGGAATTTGTAAAAATAATACCCCACAGGTCGCCAAGCGACAGTTAATTAAAGAGAAAACAGATAGTAAAATTAAATATCCAAAACTTAAAAAAAATGTTGGACTATAGAGAACAAATACAGAGCATATATGAATTTATTGAGCGTTCAGAGGTCGAACAAAAGTACCCATACGCATATGAAATATCTCTTGTTACAGGCATTAATGAAACGGCACTTACATCAAGAACTGCTGGAACAGAAAAATTCAATAATGATATTGAAAAAGCTATTGAAAAGGCAAAACAGGCACACGCCACATTACGTGTTGATGTGTACGGTGGCAAAAGTCACAATGCCAAACACCTAAATGATTACACAATTAATGTGAGTGGGCTTTTAAACCCGCCGAAAGAGCCAATGGAAAAAGCAGAAATTCAAACCATTGTGCAACAGGAAGTTGAAAAACAACAAACTCAAAATAATACAGATGGATTAGGCGAAATCAATGGTTTACTGGGCTTGCTGACAGGAGAAAACGAACAAGCAAAAGGAAAAGTTGAAAGCCTGTTTGGATTGTTCAATGCTTTATCAGGCAATAATAAGGAAGTCGATAGAATTAATTACCAAAAGCAATTAGACGACTTTAAGTTTGAAACACGCTACACTAACCTTGAAGAAAGGCATGACCGATTACGTAATGAGAATGCTGAACTCCGTGCCGAAAAAGACCGCTACCAAAGCGAAAATAAGGAACTGAAATCTGAAAAAACCGACTTTGAAAACCGACTTGCGGGATATGCTCCAAACGAAGTAATGAAACGTGTTGCTACCGGAGCATTAGTTGGAATAGGTTCACGCATACTTACCAATAGTCCAAAAACAGCCGAATTATTAGGACTTACAGCAGATGAACTGAAAGGTGCTTTAGGTATGGTTGAAGATGATAACAAAGAAACTACTCAGATACCCGAAACCAATGTTGAAATTACCGACATGGGTACGGCAAATTCTCCCGAAGACAGAAAGAAAGCAGAGATTATTAAAAATCTTTCCGATGCTCTTATGACTTGGGAGCTGCAAGATGTTGCCAAGATTGCAAACATCGTTGGATTATGCCTTGATAAGGCTGAACTGATTAATAAAACTCTTGAATTTCTAAAACAAACTTTACAAGGAGAACAGGAACCAGATAACGAAGAATAAACCCTTAGCAAGGGAGGCGAATATCAAAAGGTGTAAAAAACATAAAACTATGAGAAAATTTAAAGTAGGAATCACGATTGAAACTGAAAAACCTGAAACTGTTCAGCAAATTGGAAACCTTTTACAGAATACAGTTAACAAAGTCGAGCATGAGGATATAATAAAACTACTAACCAAAGTGGTAAAGAAACCTCAGATAGTAAAGACCGCATTGAAATACATATAAAAATTTATTGCCATGCAAAAATTACAAGCAATACAAGCTCCTCAAGCTGCATTAGTAGAAAAAGGTGTAAAAGTCGGTCTAGCCGTAATTGGTGTTGGAGTTGGTGTGTATGTTATTAGGAAAGCAATTAAGAAAAGAAATCCTGACGGCACAACATCAAAAGAAGCTCCTTCTATGAAGGAATTATATGTAAACAAAAAGAGCCTGACAATTTCAGTATCTGATGCAGGACTTTATGCTAATACGCTATACGGTGCAATGCAAGACTGGGGAACTGATGAAAGTACCATTTTCAATACCATCAACAAGGTTCAAACAAAAGATGATATGCTTTTGGTTATAAAATCATTTGGCTTGAAAAAGTACAATATAGGTGGCAAAAATTCATGGTTTGGAGATGAACTCAATCTTATAGGATGGCTCAGAGCTGAACTTGACGATAGCGACATTGCTAAGATTAAACCAAAATTCGATGAATGGGGAATTCCTCTTTAATCATACTCAGCTATGAACAAAAATATATTATATATTTCGGGAGGGGTGTTAACCACAGGAGCTATAGCTACAGGCGTTTTACTTATTCGCAGAAAAAACAAGCGTAAACGTGGGCTATTGCCCCCAAGTGGGTCTAGTGTTTTGAACACAAATAGCAACGAACTACCCTCATCCTTTCTAAATTGGAATGGAGGAAATACATATATGCTCAATGCTCCAAAAGGTATCCGCAATAACAATCCAGGAAACCTGATAGCTACCAATATTAAATGGCAAGGTAAAGTACCAAAGCACCAAAACAAGGATAGACGTTTTGAAATGTTTACTGCTCCTGTGTATGGTGTCCGTGCAATGATTAAAGACCTCAAAAATGATATTGAAAAAGGTAAAAGCACAGTTCCTCAAATAGTCGAAGAATATGCACCACGCTTTGAAAACAATACAGATAACTATATAGCAACAGTCTGTAAAGATTTAAAAGTTAGTACACAGGCAAAGCTTTTACCTACAAAGAACACACTCCGCTTATTGGTTCTCTCAATGACTAAAGTTGAAACAGGTGGAGATTATGTCTCCAACCAATTATTTGAACAGGCTTACGCCATGATTTAACCACCATCATTGATGGATTTTAAACTAATGACCTAAATAACAAAAAGATATGGCTACAATTAAAAAATTCAAAGGAGGTGTTCCTCCAACATTAAAAAATGGCGAATGGGCTACTAATGGAAACTATGCCTATTTGGGTATGCCTTTTGGCCAGTACAAAGTATTTCAAGGAATATTTGATTTAAGTGAATCTCAATCAGTATCAGGTTTTGATTTCGATCCAGTAAAAAAAGGTTTTATCATTAAACGTGAAACGCCTTTTTCTCAAATTATAGCTTTAATAAACTCTCTACCCAAAGCTCTTAAATATAATGATGACGATGCCACAAGCATAGATATATTTTTTGAAGATAGTCCTTACTTGGACGATACGGGTACAAGAATTACATTTCGTGATTTTTCTTACACAATCAACCTAAAACCATTAATTGCCGATAGTGATGTGCTTTTTAATATTGACAATGCCTTATTGATAAATAACAGTAATATAAATTTTGAAAATATTACGTTTAAGTATCCTGCATCAAAGGGAGCATTAGAGTTTTTCAATAGTTCTGTAACTGTTAAGCAATGTAGTTTTGAAGCAAAACAAGATGAAACACCAGGAGATATTGTTTTTAAAGATTTAGGTCTAAACAGAATTGTGGTTATTGAGCCTTCTTTTAAAATGGAAGGTAACGATGTAGGAAGCATTTTTAATGTGATTGAATCGGGAACTACAGCCAATCTTGTAAACCCTTCACTTTCTGCACCTGACTTTGCACCTCATACCGCAGCAGGTCTTTTAAAAGGTGGTATTATAATTATCGGTAATGCCGACAATATTAAACCTTCTGATGCGGAAGCTTTACAAACAAGCCCTACTTCAAATGAACATGGTGGTATCGAAATTCGCACAACTTTTGCCGATAGTATCAATGGTTCGATAACAGGTATCAACTATGATGACCTTGTAGGTAAGCCTGATTTATCTCTTAAAGCTGATTTAGTTGGTGGGTTAATTCCGGTAGTACAATTACCCTCCTATGTTGATGATGTTTTAGAGTTTCCAACACTTGCTGATTTCCCTGCAAACGGAGAATCGGGCAAGATTTACGTTGACCAAGAAAGTAACCTTTCGTACAGGTGGAGCGGTTCTGTATACATATATACAGGAAATTCCCTAAAGCTTGGAGAAACTGAAAACGATGCTTTTCGTGGTGACCACGGTAAAGTTGCGTATGAACACAGCAGGGAAGCTCATGCTCCATCTGATGCAACCAATGGAGCTGATTGGGATACTAATGTTGCAAACAAACCAACAACCATTTCACCCGAACAGGCAGTAGCTATTGAGGCGAATACTCAAAAAGTTAGTTACCCACAAGCGGATGCTGATAAACTAGCCGTAATTAATGAAAATGCAACCGCTGGTGCTGATTGGGACACAAACGTAGCAAATAAGCCAAGCAAATTAAGCGACTTTGAAAATGACCTTGGGTTACAATCTGGAGGTGGAACAATTGATTGGAATGCGAATATAGAGAATATTCCTCCTGTATTGGCTGAGTTTATTCTCGCTTTACAAAATTCAGGGGTTACTCATTTCGACTTTAATCCTGACGGTACAGTACTTCGAGTTATTAATTAAATAGAATAAATCATTATGAAAATAGTAGTTATAGCAAGTCTTTTCGCAGCATGTATAGCATTGGTCTTATACGTGACTTCAATCATTGCAGTTCATGGTATTCGTAAATCAATATCGGACAGTAATTATTTTTTACAAAAACCTTTTAAGCTTGTATTTGAGATGGTCATGTGGATATGCGGACTGTCTATTGTCATTACAGGACTGTTCATTAAGGAATATGCTGATTGGTGGATAATTGGTGGTGGTGTCGGAATCCTTTTTGTCGGTGTTTTCTCCGATTTCAAAAAGCATATCATTATTCAAATCGCTCACTACATTTCAGCAATTGGAGGTTTTGCGCTACTTGGTTTGAGCTTTTATTTCAGCTTTGGTCGTTTAGATTATACAATTATAATAGCTGTTTCTGCTCTTATTGCAAGTCTTTTTGCAAAGAAGCGAATTTGGTGTCTGGAGCTTACAATGGCAATAGAGGTATTCGCAGGTTTATTTTATTTAGCACATCTGTTAATGTAGTTCGATTTATTATATGGATAAAAAGGGCTACATATCAAGAATTCGTGAGGATTTACGGGGCGGTCGTAAGCACTCTAAAACCACAATCGAAAGCGTTGCAAAAGGTTTCGGAATTACCAATAAAAACTTGGTAAAAGAATATACCGAGCTGGCAATAGTCCTTAATGCACGGGAGGTAGCACACGATTCTTCGTTAAGCACATACGAAAAGTATCTTGATATTGTAGCCCTTTATAAATCACAAGTAAATTTATCAATGCGAACAAGCATGAGTGTACTCATGCAGCAATATTCTACCCCTGCACCAATTTCATTTTTGGCATCAAGTTACATTCTCAAATCAGGTAGTCTTTCTGGTTATAAAGCATTTAAAAATATCGTTAAAGGCAGTACTAAAGGGAAAATAATCGGTAATGCTCATCTTACTAATAATAACAATTTTCCAAAGTATTTAGAACCATCAGCAGGAAACGGATTATTAACTATTGCATTGCCTTATCCATATACCTATGTAAACGAATTGGATGATGTACGACTTTCAAACCTAAAAGAACAACCCTTTGCAAAGGTCAGCAGTTGGAATGCATTAAAACCTCCTGTAGCTTATGACGGAAAGTTCGATGGTGTGATTACCAATCCACCTTTTGGCTCATTACCAGAAGCCATAAAATTTAACAATTTCAAAATAAAACGGCTCGAACATGCAATGGCTATTAATACCTTACGCTGCATGAAAGATGATGGTAAGGCAGCCATAATTATTGGCGGTCATACCTCTTGGGATAAGCAAGGTCGAGTTACAGCTGGTAATAACCGTATTTTTCTGAATTACCTCTACCACTTCTACAATGTGGAAGATGTAATACCAATTAACGGTAAAAAGCTTTACTCCAGACAAGGAACATCTTTTAATACCCGATTGATTTTAATTGATGGGGCAAAAACTGAACCTCAAGGTGCTGCACCATTAAAAAACAAACTTCATAGTACAGTTGTAGATAGTCATGAAGAACTATGGGACAGAGTTGGATTAGAAAGCAGTACAACAAGCAAAAATGTAAAGATTATAAAGCTAAGAGCTAAAGCTATTCTAATTAAACAGAAGCAGCTTACTATTGGTAACCTTCCAAAAACAAATAAATCACTCCGTATTTTGGTTGCTTGTGAAGAAAGCCAAACAGTAACATTAGCTCTCCGCAAAAAAGGACACGAAGCTTATAGTTGTGATATTCTTCCAACCACTGGGAAATATCCTCAATGGCATATTCAAGACGATGTGCTGAACCAATTAGATAAAGGTTGGGATATGATGATTGCTTTTCCACCATGTACTTATCTTACAGTATCGGGCAATGCGTGGATGAAAGACCCCCAAAGACAAAAGGAGCGCAAGAAAGCTTTAGCATTTATCAGTAAGCTTATGAAAGCTCCTATTGATAAAATCGCAATTGAAAACCCTGTAGGTGTTATCAGTACCAAAATACGCAAGCCTGACCAAATTATACAACCTTATCATTTTGGAGACAAAGCCAAGAAAACAACCTGTTTATGGTTAAAAAACCTACCGCTACTTGAGCCTACCAAAATTATTGATGAGAACCTTTTGGAATACAAACATTGGTACGATAAAAAGAAAAAAAGTTGGAGACGACAACCGCTTTGGTACTACAAAGCAAGAGATTTAAGTGATGAAGAACGTCGCCGGGTACGCAGTAAAACTTTTCAAGGAATTGCTAATGCAATGGCTGACCAATGGGTGGTAGCACCACAGGCAAATAACATAAAAAAAATCAAATCCGCATAGCCATGAAAGTATTAAACCTTTATAGTGGATTAGGCGGAAATCGCAAGTTGTGGAAAGGCGTAAACGTTACTGCCGTTGAGAATAACGAGCAAATTGCTAATGTTTACAAATCTTACTTTCCAAATGATAAGCTAATCATTGGCGATGCACATGATTATCTGGTCCGTAATTTTCGTGAATACGATTTTATTTGGAGCAGTCCCCCTTGTCAGAGCCATAGCAAAATGATGAGAGCTACACGGCATACCATAAATACTTATCCTGATTTAAAACTGTACGAAGAGATATTGCTACTCAAATACTTCTTTAAAGGGAATTGGGTAGTTGAAAACATTGCTCCATACTACAAACCACTTGTTGAACCAACAACTAAAATCGGAAGACATTTATTCTGGAGCAATTACCATATTAAGCAAATTGACATTCCCGGCATCACAGGCATTTTTTCTGCAACTCCTGAAGAACTAAAAAATTCATTAGGATTTAATTATAAAGGCAACATTTATTACAAAGGCAATAACGATGCAGGGCAAGTATTACGCAATTGCGTTCATCCGAAACTTGGGCTTCATGTATTAGAACAAGGCAAAAATGGCAAAGCTATCACTATGCAAAATCATATAAAAGCAAAGGCTATAAAACTTAAACAGAAACAGCATGACATCAGATATTAAAATTTGCAAAAGCAATATTACAATTAAATTTAGTAGTGTTCCACCAAAACATATACCGGCACGACTTATTGAGTTAGGTTTTAAAACAACCAACAATAAAAGCTTTGTTCGTACAGAGAAATTAGCTCAAAACGAACATGAGTACCTACAAGGAATGTTCGGTCAGAAAGGCTTGGGTATGGCATACATTCCAGCAGCAGAAAAGGGTTTTATTCTCGACACAACTGTACCCGATTCAATGGGACATGAAATGCACATTGCAATTCGCAAGATTAAGAAAAGTATAGGTATGCCTTTATTTGATTTTATTGCCGAGAAACTCGATTATGAAAACGATGAACTTATAAAGTCACTTTCATGCGAACAAATTGATGCCGTATCATTAGCAATCTACAATATTGAAAAACGTAAGCAAGGTATTATCGTTGGTGACCAAACAGGAATTGGTAAAGGTAGAACCGCAGCAGCTTTAATTCGCTACGGTGTTAAAAGTGGTCTGCAACCTGTATTTTTATCTGAAAAGCCTAACCTATTTACAGACCTGTATCGAGACTTATCCGACATAGGTAGTTCTGCTCTGGTACCGTTTATTGTAAATACCAAAGAGAATAAAACAAATGTGAAGGATAAAAGTGGTGAAATAATTTATACAGCTCCTGAAAAACCAACGCAGGAACGTATTATAAAAAGCAAAAGCACTCCCAATAATTACAACTTTATTTGTGCAACGTACTCTCAATTTAACCAACCAAAAAAGCCAGCAAAACAGGATTTTTTAAAAGCCGTTGCAAAAGGTAATATAATTATCATGGACGAAGCTCATAACGCCTCTGGCAATTCTAATACAGGCGAATTTATGCAAGATGTATTACGGCAAACCAAAGGTGTTTGTTTCCTGTCTGCAACATTTGCAAAACGACCAGATAACATGCCGATTTATGCTCAAAAAACATCAATGAGCGATGCTAATATGAGTAAAGAGGATTTGGTAGAGGCAATAATGAAAGGTGGTGTGGCATTACAGGAAGTATTAGCTGCACAATTAGTTTCAGAGGGGCAAATGATAAGGCGAGAACGGTCTTTTGAGGGTGTGCAAGTAAATTATATCGAGCTAAAGGAAAAAGCCAAAGAGCAGGCTGATATTGCAGATAAAGTAACTTCAATCATTCGTGATATTATTGGCTTTCAGGAAAAACACATTAATAAACAAATTCAGGAACTCGATAAGATTGCAGCAGCCGAAGGTAAAGAAGTTGAAACCCGAAAAGGAACAAACAAAGCTGGGGTTGACAATGTGCCATATTTCTCAAAGGTTTTTAATGTTATTAATCAATTACTATTTAGTATCAACGCCTCTGATGTTGCCGAACATGCCATAAAAAGACTGAAAGAGGGAAAGAAACCAATTATTGCATTTGCCTCTACAATGGGAAGCTTTTTAGAGGGCATGGCAAAACCCGATGATATTATTAATGGTGACTTTTCTACTGTATTAGAAAAAGGATTGGATTCGGTTCTTCGCTACACCGAAAAGGATATTGACGGAGAAGGAAATGGCAAACAGTTCAATATTGCCGACTTATCGGAAGATGCTCAATTTGCATATCACGATATAATCAGACGAATCGAACAAGCTTCAACAGGAATTACAATCAGTCCCCTGGATCTCATTATCCAAAAAATCAAAGAAGCCGGTTATTCAGTTGGTGAAGTTACAGGACGAAAGTTATGTGTTCAATATAAATCTATCAAGACCAAAAACACAACGGCACTTGTAATGAGTCGAAAAAAGGAAAACACATCCGATTTATTCCGTCAGTTTAATGATAACGAAATTGATTGCCTTTTGATTAATCAAAGCGGTTCAACAGGAGCTTCTGCACATGCCATTGTTACCGATAAAGTATCAGCTGACCAAGTTAAGCAGCGTGTAATGGTTATACTCCAACCTGAGTTGAATATTAGCACGGAAATACAAAAGCGAGGGCGTATCAATCGTACAGGGCAAATAATGAAACCGATTTACGATTACATTATTTCTGCTATTCCTGCACAAAAGAGATTTATGATGATGCTTAAAAAGAAGCTCAAATCATTAGATGCAAATACAACCTCTAATCAAAAAAACAGTAAATCTCAACTTGAATCAGACGATTTCCTAAATAAGTACGGTGATAAAGTTGTTCGTCAATATATGTTGGAAAACGAGGAGCTGAATAAAGCTTTAGACAATCCTCTAAAATTTGAGGGAAAAGACAGCGATGAGACACCAACTGAAGGCGATGCTTCAAAAGTTACTGGTCGTGTAGCTGTTCTTTCGGTTAAAGAACAAGAGAAATTTTACTCCGAAGTTATAGAGCGTTACAATGATTATGTAGAATACCTGAAACAAGCCGATGAGTACGACCTTGAAGTAGAGATATTGAACTTAAAAGCAGAATCAGTTCAAAAGAATGTAATAATTGCCGGGAAAGGTGGACGGTCAGTTTTTGGTAACGATACCTTTTTAGAAAAGTGCGAATGCAACGTACTTAAAAAGCCGTATGGTAAAGCCGAGATTGAGAAATTAATCCAAAAATCCCTTAATAATAAACAGCCAATGGCTATTTCTGAAGAAATAGTTTCGGCTCATGAAAAATTCGTTCAAAATAAGCTTACTGCCGATTTAAAGGAATTAGATGAAAAGTATAAAGACCTTTTAAATGGTATTACTGAAGAAAAGGGATATGAGAAAATTCCTGTGTATGATAAAGCTACACAAATAGAATATATCGCTGAACGAACAGATGAAATTCAAGAAGGCAAATCGGCTGATGAAACAAAGACCAAAAATCAAAGTGAAAATCGTAAACGCTACCTAAACAACTTTTTCAAATACTTCAAAGTTGGACATGGTTATTACTATCCTGCCGTAAGTTTTGAAACTGATAGTAGCGATAATTCATATTGCATCTTTTTAGGTTTTGATATTAATCCAAAACATAAGAACCCCTATGCTCCATCATCGGTAAAGCTCCGTTTGGCTATTTCAGACAGTAGAAAATATATTGTTTTAGCTGCATCGGGTGATACCGCTAAAGAAATTGAGCGAATTATGAGCCGTAGTATGCAGCTCTCGACAAACCAAAAGGAAGTATTAATCGAGCGTTGGGATGAAGCTATTAAAGCTTTTACAGCAGACCGACAAAACCGTTATATAGTTACAGGGAACATACTACAAGCCTCTGCGGACTTCCCTGGCAAATTGGTGAGTTTTACAACAAAAGGCAGAGGTATTCAAAAAGGTATTTTAATGAGCGAAGCTTGGTCGCCTGACAATAACGACAATAAAGCGGATAATTATGTAGTAGCTCCAATTGCAAAGCTTGAAAAGCACATAATGAGCTTACGTAATGGTTCAACTATATCAACCGAAAATAGGATAATCATTGCCCGACATTACGATGATACGTTTATGATTATCATGCCTAAAACAAAGACTCACATTCCGATTTATACAGATAAAGATGTGGTAAAGCTTCTGGTTAATAATCGTGATGGTTTTGAAATGGTTTCGGGTAATATGAAAGCTTCGGTACAAATAGATAAAATGCCAAAATTCATACAGTTACTTGGGGAACGTTTCAGTCTATCTATAAAAATTCCACGCCATTATTACGATGAATATTTAGATAAAGGAACTAAGCCAAACAATACAACAGACAGCCTTACAAATGAGGCAATGCAGATGTTTGAACAAGATAAAAAGGAGTTCCCTAAACGATTGGCAAAACAAAAACAGACTATACAAAAAAACAAAACGGTAAGCATAGACAAAGGCAAGCAAATAAAGCTTGTAAAGCTCCGTGCAAAAGCCATCATAATAAAACAAAAACAACTTCGAGCTGTGGCAGGCTTGCCTTTAAAATAATTCACAACTAAAAACATATATACGATGAAACTGACAGTCAAAAATTATAAGGAAGCTACCAAAAACATAGACTTCAAAAAATTACCAGAAGCAGCACAAGAAGCTCACAAAGAGTTTGAATCGTTTGCAGATTTTTACAATGATGATAAAGACATTAAAGAAATGCTTGATAATCATTTCAAGATTGTTGAACCTTACATAAATCAAAACACCAAGCGTTTTCATGAACTACCAGACAGGCATCCATTAAACATCCTTGACAAAGAATCAGGTCAATACAAGGAGGCTTTGCAAGAGTATAAAGAAAGTAAAAAGAAGAAGCATACTACAAAGAGTACTGGATCCAAATCTAAAACAACCGAAAGGAAAACAGCAGCTCCTAAAAAAATAAGTAGCAAACAAAATAAACAAGCCAAGCGCAAACCTATTGAAGTTGACCTCATGCCATTGGAGATAAAGATAATTAAGCGTTATCTAAATTTTCACAACAAAAGAGTATCAGAACGTCAGGTATCTTTGTTGTATAAGGTTATTCAAAAAGCAGCAACCGAAAAAACAATTCGCAAAACGAGCAAGTATGCAACCGAAATAAAACAGATTGGCAATGACCTGATAAAAACATATAAGGAAATGGACGGCACATGCAAATTTGAAGTGCCAACTTCTCTATACAACAAATTGAAAGATATAGTTGATGATTATGGAGTAACACCGGCAATTGCCTTGATAAAACGTTTTATCAATCTATATGGAAACATCTCAAAAGCAAAAGCTCAAAGGCTACTTACTTCTGTATTGAATTCGTTAAAGAACGGCAAAGTCAAGAAGTCAGATAAGGAGTTTGAACAGGTTAAAAAGGTACAAAAACATCTTCACGATTATCTTGATAGCGACAAACTACTTGTAACTAATGTTCAGCTTAAAGGCTTACAAGGAATTGCAGAAATGGGAAAGTAACCGCCACTACTTCGACAATGCCCAAAAGTAGTGGCTTAAAAACAGGGTCAACAACTCAAAGAACCATAAAAACAGAAACCGTAGCATCTAACCAAGTTGTACTAGCAAATGAACTTGCCAAAATGAATTTTAAGACTATCTCAATAAGAGGAAAGTTCGGTAAACTTTTAGGTAAACTGTATATCCCATTTTATATAATGATTTATGGTTCACGCTTTCATGGCAAAAGTACCGTAGCTCTTTTATTTGCAGATGAATTAGTGAAACAGCATGGCTTTAAAGTCCTATATGTTGCTAATGAAGAAGGTACAAAAGGAACAATGCAAGAGAAAGTTGTACGACTTAGCATTAATAGCCCAATTGGAATAATTGAAGACTACAATCCGAAACTATTCAAGGACTACGATGTCGTATTCATCGACAGTACCCAAACAACTGATATTTCTCACGAAGAATTTAAAGCTCTAAAAAAACAGTTTCCGAACACTTCATTTGTAATTATCAATCAGGCAAACCGTGATGGAAGTTCTAAAGGCGGAACAAAATGGGAGCATATTGTAGATGCTATAATGCACATAGAAAATAAGAGTGCCACAATGGAAAAAAATCGTTTCCCGGAGGGCAGTAAAGAAACAATCAAAATCTTTTAGCAGGCAATGCCTGAGATAATATATAAACTGTATCGCTTCGATTAAAGCCATCTAACTTGGCTAGTTGGAGCAATGATTTAAACAAGTACAAATGGAGGAAATAACAAGCCAATTCTTTTGGATAATAATCGGGGCATTCTTTTCACTTATAGTTGGGGTTATAACATTTATAATCCGCAATGCTATATCAAAAAATGCAACAAAGGAAACTGTAGAAGCAAAAACCGATTTGCTTGAAAAAGATATCCAATATCTTACCAAAGAGCTGAATTCTTGCGAAGGTAAGTTTTCAATATTGCATAAACGCATATCTGAATTAAGAGACAGCTCAAAGGAAATTTATGTGAGTAAAGAACTATTCCACCAAACCATTAAACAGCTTAATGAGAAACTGGACACCATATTAAAATTTGTAGAAAAATGACAGGCTTAGCCTGATATAATAATTATAAAACGATGAAATTATTTGGAAAATTAGCAGCAAATGGAGCTGCGGAAACCTTAAAAGAGGGAACTAAGTTAATTGATGAAATTTTTACCACACAAGAAGAAAAGCTTCAGGGAAAAATGGAACTGTTTAAAATGGCAGTTACTGACAGAAGTTCGGCCAGGGAAATGTACAAACAGGATAGTTGGCTGCAAAAAGCTTTTGCAATCTTCTTCTTGCTTGCATGGTGTGGTTTAACATACGTAATGCTAAACTATTTCATATTAGATTCCATTGAACTTAACGATTGGCAAATTGCATTTGTGAGCAGTATCAACGGTGGAATATCAACCAAACTAAGCACAATTATCGACTTCCTTTTTGGAGGTTCTATATCTGGAGTAAACGAAATCAATCTTAAAAACAAGAGAAAATGATGAGGATTTTTGATGAATTATTTGATGGTGTAATCAAACACGAAGGCTATTATGCCAATGTTGAAGGCGACCGAGGTGGAGAAACATATATGGGGATTGCCAGAAATTTACATCCTAATTGGAAAGGCTGGAAAATTATAGATGAGTACAAAGCACAACACGGAAAAATAAAGTGGAATTTCAAAATTGACAATCTTGAATTAACAGAGCTTGTAAAACAATTCTACAAAGAGACATTTTATGAGCATTACCGTATTGATAATATTATGAATGGTTCTATACAGGTAATAATTTTTGATTGGTGTGTTAATAGTGGCAAATGGGGAGCAAGAGGTGTTCAGAAAGTACTAAACCAATCTTTTACTGCTAATTTAATAATAGACGGTATTATAGGCAGCCGTACCATCATGGAAATTAATACCAGTGAGTCTGAAACGCTTTTTAAGGCAATTCATAAAGCAAGGGTGAGGTATTATCATGCAATTGCTAAAAAGGGGCAGAATCAGCAGTTTTTGGATGGGTGGTTGAAACGGGTTGGTGCGATTAAGTTTGAAGAATAATATGCTGACAAGCTAAAATTTATTACATTGAGCAATTATTAACTCAAAACGAAATAAAATGAATAAATCAGAATTAGTAAGTGCAATTGCAGCAGAAAGCGGTTTAACAAAAGCTGAATCAGAAAAAGCTTTAAATGCAACAACAGAAGCTATTAAAAATGCTTTAGCAAAAGGTGAAAGTATTCAGTTAATTGGATTCGGAACATTTTCAATAAGCGAACGTTCTGCAAGAACAGGTAGAAATCCTCAAACAGGAAAAGAAATCCAAATCGCAGCAAAGAAAGTAGCTAAATTCAAAGCTGGAAAAGCTTTAGGCGAAGCTTTAAACTAAAAGAAACTAATAAGAATAAAAAGCTCCCAATTGATTTATTTCAGTTGGGAGTTTTTCTTTTTACAAAAGCTCAGATTTACCATTATTATAAAATCTGATTAAGTTAAGGGAGCTTTAACGTCAATAAAATACCGATGCAAGGTATTCATTCTTGCCCCCTTATCGTTAATAATAGCAATTCTATTCCTGAATAAAGGACAAGTTAAACGATATTTATTCCCTTTGGTCAGATATTTACTTTCTGAGCCTCCATTATAAATAACATAATCACCTCTTTTAAGGTTAGAGTTTAACCCAACTTGTATAATAGATAAAAAACTAAATTCAGAATCAGTATGTTAAAGAATTAATGGTACACTACATATTTTGATTTTCTATTAATCATTGATTTGGTGCCTGTTGCTTTA
>JAQICB010000112.1 GCA_027858745.1 Bacteroidales bacterium | reverse complement strand
AAGATTTTGAAAGTTTTTATTTGAAATCGAATCAAACAGGACTGAATTCTCTCACAGAATTAACATGGGGAAAAGGATATTATATACACGTACTTGCAGATTGTGAATTAGTGTGGTAAACTCCTTTTTACAATAAATCTGTGAAAGTGTGACTTTATTTAACACTTTCACAGATTCTATCACTGAACCACAACCCGTTTCATAACCACTTCACCCCCACTCTGAACCCGGACAACATAAGTTCCGGCTGCAAAATTGCTACAGTCTACGGTCGCATATTCTTCTATGTTTGTTTGGTAAACTTTAGTACCACTTGCTGTGCTAATGGTAAGTGAGGCTGTATTATAACCGCTCTCTACATGCAAGATTCCGTTTACCAGTGTTGGGTAAATTCGTATCGTCTGCGATTGCTGTTCAATATATGTTCCGCTCGTTACTCTCACAGAAATTGTAACAGAAGCCGTATCTGTTCCGTCTGAAACGGAAACAATGAGGCTGTAGCTTTCACCTACAATGAGCTGACCTGCATCAGCAACGGTAATCTGCCCTGAGGCATCAATTGAAAATGCCCCGGTTTCACTGCTTAGCGAATACGTTAAGTCTGCACCTTCTGCATCGCGTGCTGTAATGGTCGTTATTTCTGTGCCATTTTCACTGTCGGCTGCTATTTCAAAATGTGTAGAATCTATCGTTATTTCAGGAATAGTATTCACCTCCACGGTAAGATTAAGGGTTACCGTACTGTCGCAACCTGCTTCTGAGGTAAATGCTTCGGTGTATGTTCCTGTTTGTGTATAGGTATTCCCCTCAAAATTATAGCTTTCGCCATAAGCTATTGTTTCTCTCAAAGTATCACTATATGTCGGATTAATGGTAATGGTAAGTGTCTGCACAAGGCTGTCGTTGCCTTCTGCATCCTGTAAGGTATCGGTGTATGTACCGGAGGTTTCCAGTATGTCCCCGCCAAACTCAAAAGCTCCGCATACTGTAGTGTCTGTACGTTCTGTAAGGGGAAGTACGGTAAGAGTCATTATCCAAATCCTGCAACTCCTTTCATAAAGGTACTCATACTGCCCACTCTTTGAAACTTGCTGATCAAAAAAATAGATACTATTCCCATAATTTATGGTTTGCTCCTGAAAAATAGTATCCAATCCATATACTTCTAATTCTATAACAACAATACTGTCATTACCTGCGGTATTTTGCAGAGTATCTGTATAAATGCCTGATTCGGTAAGGTTAGTTTCATTAAAATTGTACTCGGTGCATACTCCTTTTGAAATGCTTGTTTGCTGTTTTACGGTGAGTGTTACCACACTGTCGCAGCCTGTTGATGCAGTAAGTGTTTCGGTGTAAACACCTTCGTTCGTAATAATCAGTGAACCCAAGGAAATCGTATCATCATATGCTATTATTACCGTTGTATCAATCTCGTAATGAATCTCGGGATTAATAGTAAGATAGAGAGTTACAATACTATCTACTTTGGAAACAACAGTCTCAAGGCTGTCGGTATATATGCCAGATGTGTTAAGAGTTTGCCCGGCAAATTCATACGTTCCACCGCACAGTATTTTTGTAATTTCCGTATATTTTGGTGTATCGGGCAGTACCGTAAAATCAATAGTCACAGTGCTGTCACAGCCGTGAACTGATTGAAAAGTTTCATAATACGTGCCGCTTTGCGTGAGTGTTTGTGTTCCAAAATTGTAAGTTCCACCATATGCAACAGAATCTTCGGCAGACACTTCATACACGGGATATGAAAATAATTGTAGTACCACAACACTATCAACACCCAAAGAAGAACTTACAGTATCTCTGTATATGCCAGCTTCAGTATATACCTCTCCATTAAACAAATAACTATCCCCTTCGCAGATAGAATCAATATTAAGAGGACCAACACTACCTTTTACGCTAAATGTATTTGCTGAACCAGCGTTTGATGTTATCGTTACCTTTGCCGTGGCATTGGCAAGGGGATTGTACGTAAGCGTAAAGGGAATAGAATCACCTGCTGGGACTGTTGTTGTTCCGCTTATTCCAGCAGTAAAAAAATAAGCTGTATTGTTTACCGAAAGACTGTAAACGGTAAGTGTATAACAGCCAGAGTTGATAAGATAAAAGGTGTGGCTTGTTTCAACAGCAACACTATCAAAATCGGTTCCGTTTGCGACAGATGGAGTGTTTGAGCTTTCAATGCTGATACCGTTGCCAGAAAGAGAAACGATCGGTATAGAGGCAGCATAAAGTTCTGAGCTGTAAACAATGGAATCGCCGGTAGTATATACAAGGGGATTATCATTCGGTATTGTAACAGCATAATTAAAACCATTATGAATTATTTTTATTATAATGTCTTCACCTTCGTCAAAGCCATTTTTGTAGGAGTCTGTTGAATCGGAGTCTGCGTGCAGTTCAAATACAATATCTTCTCCCGGGCTACTTATAGTATCGGCGGCAATGCGTTGATAACCAGAAAGAGTACAATCATCCTTAAAGTATATATTTACGATATCACTCTCTTCTAAGGGAAGGCAATTATGAAACATTTTTTCAGAATCAAATACCAGGTACATTTTTTCATTACCATCATTAGGTGCTATTTTAGGATATAAGGTATCTGCAGTTTCTAAATTAATCCCAGAGCCTGTTAAAAATCCAACTGTAGCCAGTACTATGTTTTCTGGACGATTCGGATCATATACAGATTCATAAAGTGAAGTGTATACTCCTCCATAAGGTGTTACCCCCGCACTGTCGTTTATTCCGACAATTACCCATTCTAGCCCGTTTTCAGTGATTGCCCTTTTCGAAATTGTCACACAGTATCGATTTTCTGCAGAGTCACATAAACTCATTTCATAATCAATATAAGCTCCAGGAACCCCAAGTAACCTGTAAAACAATACTCTCCGAACAAATTTTTTTCCCGTTTCATCTTTCTCTGGAAATACGGCAGTAAATTCAAGATCTTTACAGACATATACTTCGGTATGGGTAACATCGGTAATTTCTGTTTGTGCCTGTGTAGTAATGGTAAACATAAACAGGGCGGTGTAGAGTAAAAGGGCTTTTTTCATATTCTTATAGGATTAAAAACAAGAAACAATACTTATTAAATGTATATTATAGACTGTTTTATATATATAAAAGTTGCATGTAAAATACTGTACTTTTGTACAGGGTTTTGTTTTTTTTTTAGTTGTAATGGAAAGAGATTTTTCACTACATTATGTTTTGTTCAGCATGACAGACGTTGATACATTCGTCTTTTAAAACTACCAACATTTGACTTATGCTTTTAATTGTTCGAATTATAAAAAACGTTGCCAAGAGTTTAAAACCTTGGCAACGTTAATTGTTTTATTCTAAAATTCAAGAAACCACATTATTGAACCGTAAATTGTAAGCCACAGGTTTCATCACCGCGTTCTACAACTAGAACATACACAGTATTACTGCTTAATCCACTGGCATTAACATAAATAGAATGTGTTCCGGCAGCCATAGTTGTTGGTCCGAATACAGAAGAAATAAGATTTCCCATTGTATCATAAATACTAACCGTAAGCGTACACTGAGTTGTTAACGGGATACTTACATTACCGCCCCAGCTTGCCAAAGGATTCGGACTAAGCGTTATATCATCACATGACGGAAGTGTATCTGCAAGCAAACCACCCACAGTAAAAGTATACGGAGTAGTACTTGTGTTGTTGTACACACGCACAAGTGCCGTAGCATCTTCGGTAGCATTATACGTAACATCAAAGTCATAATCGAGACCTTCAGCAATTACTTGTTGTGTAATGGCGTTTACCGAGAAATTAAGCGTATCGCTTACCGAAATACTATACACGTACATATCGGCACAACCAATATTTTCTATAGTAAAAGTATGAGTAGTAGCAGTATCGCAAGTCCCAAAATTGGTGTCGTCGATAGTAGAAGTAGTGGTAGTTCCCGGGTATATAATTTCTGCATTGCCTGAAATTTCCATAATAGGAATATTTGCCGCCGCAGTTGCACTTACCATATCAAAGTCTCCATCATAATATGTTATGCTATGGTCGAGCTCAAGTTGGTAGTTGAAGCCATTACGTTCTAGAGTGAAATAAACGTCATCGTCATCTTCGAAGCCGTCTTTATAACCGTCGCTTGCATCGGAATCTCCATAGAGAATGATGTTGATATAGCCAAAACCTTCCCATACGCCATAGCCACCTTTTTGAAGGTCACCACAAGTATTTATAAAATACGCCCATATGGTATCGGTACTTAGCAATGCATCACAGTTCATTGTTGCATAGGCATAATTCATAATATACAGGCGCATAGAATCTGTCGTTGCTGTTTTTGTATAAGTATAACTTATTTCTAATGGGGCCTCGGGTGTACCATGCCAACCTTGCGACTCGTAATTATCTTCGGCATAAATGTAGTACGACATGCCTGTCTCGGTTGCAGCCTCGGCGGGTATGGTTGCACAGTACCAGTCACTCGCCCCGCAAGTCGTACAGGAATCCATGGTAATCGGAATATAGGCACTTGGCGTAGCTTGCACTTGGTAGTAGAGAATTTTTTTATCTACATATGCAGTCGTATCAGTTATGCGGGCACATACGGTAATTGGAGCACAGGGAAGTACCGAATCGGTACCTGGATCGTAGGTTACACTATCTATTAATGGAGGGTAATTAGGCAATACCGCAAATGTCCATCCTTCGTATTCATTGGTTGAAGCAGGAGGAGATGAACGTATAGTTGTTTGGTCATACAGAGTTGCACTAAAATAGTAGAACACTGTTGGTGAATCAACCACCGCAGCAGGTATTGTGGTGCCAAAAACAATGCCTGTGCTATCTTCGCTCATGATGGTTCCATTTACGCAGTTAAAAACAGTATCATGATAATTCATATAACATACCGATAATGATTCTACACTATCCTGGGTGTAGAGTTTTGCAGATACAGTTACCTCTTGCAAGCGAGTTTGTGCCACAGGGTCAAGTGCCTGAGTTGCAGCAGTACGTATTATATACGGAGTTTCTTTTACTTCGTAGCTCATGGTGTCGTTTATTGCGGTATCGCTTGCCATTGCTATTTTTACTCTGCGAAAGCTGGTATCGACATACGATGTGGCACTGGTATCGAGACAGTAGCTAAGTATATATTTTCCTTCTATTTTTTCTGCAATATGCTCTAGCAAATCGGTATAGCTATCGTCGTCTATATCTTCGGTACTTCCACCTGTTTGGCTTGCTATAAGCGAAAAATAGGACTCATAACTATTATCAACAATCAAGAATGTTTGTACCCCTTCGTCTACAAGTTTCGCTGCTACGGAGGCATCGCTAAGGGTAGATGCATTGCTATAACAATCTTGAGCATTAGCCCCACTTACCCCTTCGTCACCAATAATAATGAACACCTTTTGCGAATTAGGACGGTAATTCAGGGCCTCGTCTGCAGCCCAATTGAGCACCTCGTAATAAGGTTCATAATAACCATTGTCAATATTTGATGACCAAATATTATCCATAAAATCAGTAACATGAACAGTATTGTCTATACGGGTAAAAAAAACTGGTTACACTAGCATCTTCTCGTACTGCATAATCGGGGCATACTGGAGTCTCTCCTGTGCTTTGGCCGTAACGCATAAGCCCGACCTGTATATTAAAACTTACTGCCAAAGTATCAAGCAGGTCATGAATATTTGCTTCTACCTTATCGTAGTTATCAGACATACTCCCGCTGTTGTCCACAAGGAAAACAATATCTAGATATTGCTGCACAGTAAGACTATCTATTTCAAGTAAATCCAAACAACCATAGTTCATGTCATTATCCATATCCCAAAAATGAATATCAGATAAAGTCAAACTGTCAACAAAATTACTATCTGACCCGGTTACGGTAAAGTTTACATATACAATATCAGGATAATCTTCCGCATCAATGGATATTATACTCACAGTAGTATCGGAAGAGCTGCTTTTAAGCATACTTTTCAGAAAACCAGTACTAGGATTACTTTTCTCGGCAGTATAGAGACTAATGCCAGAAATGTCCCAACCGTCGCTTTGCTCACTATCGTCAGTAAGCAATTGCAATGAAAGCTGTATGCTTTTTCCTGCATACTTGGTAAGGTCTATATAATCACTTACCAACCCACCGCTTTTTCCAGACTTGCGGTATATCCATTTGGAGGTGTTTCCCCCGTCGGTACTCATTCGCACATAAATGTAGTCGTACTTAGTTTCTGTTTTAAACTGTTCGTCGAGTTGCAGAATAATACGTTCACCATTGCTTACTTTTGGCAGAGTAATTGACGGACCATAAGCCGTAATGTTGGCATTGGCAGCATATTTTCCGGTAGAAAAGTAATTGGTTCCTTTTTGAATAACCAGTGTAAAGCCGGAACTTCGCCAGTCGGTGGCAAGTGTTTTGGCATCCGCACTGTAGATAGATTGTTTTACACTATAGGTTTCGTCAGAAACCCATGCTTTTTGAAATGTACCTTTTTTATAATTGTCATTTTCGTCGTACTGAGCTTTTACAGTACTAAAACTTACAAGTATTATTGCAAGTATTAAGTAAAATTTAGTGTTCATTTTTAAATAATTTTGCATGCTCCATAGGCATTTTATATTTGCAAACAGATAAAATACGTAGTATTAATCAATTATTATCAGACGTTTGCGTGTTTAAATACATAAAATGCTTACTTTTACACTAATTTATAATACGGGGGAGGTGCACTTGAAATACTCGACTGCTAAATTGAGTTCATACTGCCCTTCCCTTTTTGTTTTTCTAATGTATATTCCTTGTTTCACCAAGGCCGAGAGAGGTGCTTAATTTCCTGAAACAGATCTCAAAAGAACCGTTCGGTATAAAATTTTCAGAAGATTCATTCTTATCTTCTGGTAAACGTGTTTTTTAATTTATCTGTTCAAAACCTTGTTTCTTGCAGATTGTTTATAATTTCAGTTGCTTTTCATGGAATTGTTTACGTTTTAGTTTATACTATTTTTCAATAATCACTACCGCAAAGTACAAATTATTTATTGTTAATAGCAAATAAATAATGCATTATTATTGCCAAATAATATATTAAAAAAAAACAATTAACCTTTGAGAAGACTGTATTTCAGATATTTAATAAGCTTTTATGCTTGAATTAATTTTTTACTGTTAAAACAAAAAATGGATTTTATACATACTTGTTGGTAATAAAATATAAGTTTTTTATTTACACACCTCTAATACGAATGAGTTAATGTATGTACCCGATTTACCGACAAACCGGTAATCTCCACAATATCTTCTACAGAAATTCCCTTTTTGTGTGCCTTAACTGCGACCTCTTCAAGTTTGTTTTCTATTTCTAATTTGTCGAAAAGGACATCAACAAGCCACTCAACCGTCTTTACAAATTCCTGAACATCTTGTTTCTCACAAAAATCATAGGTGCCAAACGTCGATTTATCTTTATGTAGTACCAAATAGTACACACTTGAAATAAGAATAGCATAAATCATATTAGTGTCGATTCTAAATTTACTAAATAAATCCTTGCATTGTTCGTATAAATGCTCCGCCTCAACCTCACGTTCAATTGCCACCTGTGTAGTAAATCCTTTTTTATCGGCAAGTTCCCAGATAAGAAACTGTTGCAATTCATCATTAGAAAGCAAATCATTAAATTGATTTAAAACTAATTGTTTCATAAATGCCCTATGGTCTACTATAGGTTTGTCGGTGTATTCCTGTAAGTTTTTTAGCCAGTAATCTTGTTTTTCAACATAGGCTTTCAGCAAACCGTCAAAATCTTTGTAGTGTCGGTATATGAACGGCTTGTCAATTTCTGCCTCATCGGATATAAGGTTTATGCTCAATTTTGTGTAGCCTTGTTCTTTTAAAACCTTTCCAACTGTTTTTAATAATGTGTTTTTTGCTATTACTATTTTCTTTTCTCTTACTTTTGTCATATTATTTACGGAGTTTTAAATTATATTCATTGTCCAAATTTAGTAAAGTCTTGCAAAAAAAGTCTAAATCTTCAATTTCATGTTGAGCCGTTACATTTACTCTAAAACGAGAATCATTTAACTTTACTGCCGGATAGATAGCCGGAACAACATAAATACCTCTTTCCAACAATTTTCTAGCTATGAACAGTGTTTTTTCGTCATTCCTTATCATTAGCGGTGTTATAGGACTTTCGGATATACCTATATCAAAACCGCAGTCGATTAATCGTTTTTTTAAATAATGGGTATTTTCCCACAGTTTGTTTATATATTGGGGATTAGCAGTAAAAACATCAATAGCCTTAGAAGCTGCGGCCACTGAGGCTGGAGATAGAGAAGCAGAAAATGTGTTGGAACGGGAGTAATGTCGCATATATTCAATTAATTTTTCAGATCCAGCTACGTATCCTCCGGTAGTCCCCATTGATTTGCTAAATGTTCCGGTTACTAAATCGACTTTATCGGCAACACCAAAATGGTCGAGTGTGCCTTTTCCATTCTGCCCAAAAACTCCTACGCCATGAGCATCATCCACACACACCATTGCCTGATATTTTTTTGCAAGCATGCAAATGTCAGGCAGGTTAGCAAGATCACCATCTTGAGAAAATACCCCATCGATCACAATTGCCATATTTCTATGTTTCTTATACTCACGTTGCAACACTAGCTCAAGATAGCTCATGTCATTGTGTTTGTAAATTTTTATATTGGTATTGTTCTTCAATCCATCATAAATGCTTGCATGGACAAACATATCGACAAGCACTAGGTCTAATTTATTGAATAGATTTTGAAACACCCCAATGTTCGCAGTATAACCGGAAGCAAACAGAATTGCTTTTTCTTTGTCATGCAACTTGGCTAGCTTCTCTTCTAAAATTTTATGCGATTCCATATAACCACCAATTGGAGGTGCTGCACACGTGCCAGTCCCAAAACTGTCGATGGCTTTTTTTGCTGCATTTTGTACTTCTTGGTTTTGGGTCATTCCAAGATAATTGTTTGTAACAAAACTTATCGTCTGTGTTACACTCTTCGAATAAAAATCCACAACAGTCATATTTTTGCCGATTGCTGAATCTGACACAAACCCATAAGGATAAAGCTTTTTATCCTCAAACTGAGTAATAAAATTCTGAAAATACTCAGCTGATTCAAAGACATTCATACCTTCTATGTCAATAAAATCTCTCATTGTTTTATATTTACTTTTCATACTTAATAATATTAAAATAATAATACTTAAAAGTAATATAAATTGAGATATAAACCTTGAGAAAGCCAAAAAAATTTGATATTTTTAAATTCCAAAGGTTTGTAAGAACAGGTTTACGCTCAAGTAACAGTAGTTAGAGTCTGTATGTAAAGTACAGTGTCTGATTCAGAATGATTGGTTTCGAGACTTGTGACCACGTAAGGCCTAAAACTTTAGCGTTATACTGTGTCGGCAGGCCATAGGTGGCCGATGAGAGTACAAGGCAACTAATTTTTCATCTTTCATTCTTTTTTATTCATCCATTAGTGCTAAATATTAACTCTTACATATAACAACACAATAAGAAACTAAAACGTTCCCAAAATTATATCTTTTTTGTGTTTTTATTGTAGGTTAGATAGTAGATTTAGATATTTTTTTGCGGCAAAAAAAATTATTAAATACCTTTTTCATTTTCCAAATTATGAACGCTTAGTCACCTTCACTGATTTTATTCCCGTTGTGGCAATATTCTGTTGTGAGACATGATACTGTGTATTTTCAAGAATACTTTTCAATAAACGGTAATCCGGGAGTAATAAAAGAAACCTCCGGGTTTAAGAGACTCTAGAATTTTCATATATGTTTTGGTAAAATCAACAAACTCACCATTGCTTCTATAATGATGATGAATAAAATGATTAGAAAAACTAACATTACTTATTATTGTCCCCCATTTCCCTCTACCATATTCATATGAATGCCAATCTGCACATGCAACATTGGGTACTGCCGATATTAATCGATCGAAACCATAAACATCATATCCTTTTTCACTTAAAGCTTGTACCAAATAAGCTTCTTTTCCACAAGCTATATCAAGAATTGGTTTGTGCAAGATGTTTTCATTCAATTACAATAATTCTAACTGCATATCTGCTGAATATTCTGCACACACAACCGGGGTTAACATCTTATCCGCATCTTTATATAATTGATATGCAATTGAATTATACTTTTGTAACCAAGTTTTGAGATTTTGATAGTGCTTTTTTGCTATTTCTTCTATAGGCTCTTGCGAATTCTTTAACATTGCAAATAAATTTGAATATAATAATCGCAAATTCGATATACTCTGTTTTGAAAATGAAAAATATTGATTTATTCGACAAAATTCTTCAAGAACTTTCTCGGTAGCATAATCTATTAATATTCGCTCTAGTTCAGCATTATTACTATCAATGATTTCTTGAATATCAACCGATTGTTGCAAAAATGCAAGTTCATTAAATGAGCGTGGATTAAACAAATTTCTATTACTGCTTGAACGTATTTGTTTATCTATGTGGTCTTGAAATTTTGTGATGATGTTTTGTATGGTGATGTATAATTATTAAAAATCGGAGATTTCGTTCAACCGGGAATTCACGGCGGGTGTTTTGTGGTGGTTGAATTGCTGGTTATTAAAACATGTTATTTTTTAATCATTTGAATTTTCATTAATCTCCCGAAGATATTCATCCATTTTTCTTTTATAATTTTCAAAATTAAATGGTTCCCATGTTTTTGAGGTTTTATTATAAAACAATTCTATCTTCTTTGAGTTCTCAGAATTTGAAACAAACTCCTTTTTATTAAAAAACTCATCTTTTTTGTTAGATTTAATAATATTGAGAGCACTTTCAATAATTTCCGAAATTAAGTTTTCATTTAAATTACTATCAATTGTTATTTTAACTTTTCTATTTTGTGAATCTTCGTAATTGACAGCAATTGTTTTTATTTTGCTTTCAGTTTTGCCGCTAGAATCTTGTCTAACAATATTCAATTTTTTTAATTTTTTCCATAAAACAATTAAAGTGATTTTTAAAATATCATATAAAGCTGGGTAAAGAAAAATTGATTCAGGGTGTTCTATGATAAAAATTGTAATATCTGATAGTCCTGAACCAATGCAATTAAAATATTTGTTTTCGTTTTTATATTTTTCTATTTGTATTTCTTCATTATTAAACAAAGGTTCAATTTCATTAACCCATTCTTCAGGAATATAATGTTGATATGTTATGTTAATTGTTGCTTTCATGTGTGTATTATAATAATATGCCGCTAACGTCAGCCCCTCCAAAAACCTCCCGCCATTTCCTCTATTTTCAATAAAAGTACGGTTTTTCTCGGATACAGAGAAAAAATCACCAAACTTTTAATGTGTGCTCTTAAATTGAATATGAAAGAGGAATAGGAAATTGGTTATTTGCTTTTGCAAACCGCCGTATACGTAACACATACGTACGGTGGTGTGAGAGGTTCTCCGATAGGCTAAAAGTCTATCGGCTGCCTACGATTGGGCATAGTTTTTATTTTTTTTTATGTGCTTTCTTTTTAAAACTATTTGTCAAATAGAGAAATCCACCAGTAGCAATAACTGAAACCACTAAAAAACACCAATGCAAATTTGTAATATTATCTATAGATAATATTGCTCCTGTCAATGCAGACGTTAAAGCCAGGGCGAATTCAAAACAAGTTCGAAATATATTACTAGTCTCATAATAATCTGCTCTTACTAATTGAACTTCAACTTTATCAGGAGCAGTTACAGTTGTTTCAAGATTAAATTCAGCCATTTGTAACCTCCTCTCCTAAATAAAATGAATATGTAATATTCCTAACCTTTGTTTTAGCAAGTGGTTCTAGGTAATAATGGATAAATAATTTTCTTCCGTATAATTTTCCTATTTCCCATGGTTCAATTGTAAATCTAGTCTCATTATAATTATAAAACTTAATTACTAAACAGTTGTCTATCACCTCTGCAGTTTTTTTACTTTCTTTATCATTCTCATTTGAAATAAAATCAAATGCAATCGGTAAAGTTCCTTCTTCAGAGTGTAACTCAAATAGAATCCTCTTATCATTAAATGATATAAAACTTCCTGAACCAATAAGCAATTTCTCATCAGATTTGACATCTATGCTTATGCCTTTAATATCCTTCATTGTTTATGATGCTTTTAATATTGTTTTGCGTTTCATTCAAATTATGCCCAACGGCAGCCCATCTCAAAACCTCCAGCCATTTTTTATATTTTTAATAAAAATACGGTTTTTTTTCCGGATACAGAGAAAAAATCACGAAACTTTTAATGTGTGCTCATAAATTGAATATGAAAGAGGAATGGGAAATTGGTTATTTGCTTTAGCAAACCGCCGTATCTCGATTTTCATCGGGACAAGGTGGTGTGAGAGTTTCTCCGAAAGGGTGGTTTTAGCCTAAAAAAAACAGTATTAATCCGAAGGGGGGCTATCTTTTATTCCAAAAATATTCAAAATCAATTTTACCCAAAAAGTTCTTACTTAATCCTTCTATATAAATTTTAAATATTGAATGATTTTCAATATTAATTTTTCTCAAAAAAGGAGCTCCTAAAAATTGAAAAAATCTTAAATATTTACTTAACAAACCTTTATAATTAATTTTCAATGAAAAATAATTCAAATATTTTAACTCTTCAATTAAAACATTTTCAGTTTCATATCCTTTACGAAAACCTGAGTTTTGCGAATTTTCTGAATAATCTATAAAGACACCATTTAAAAGAGGCACATTTATATTAATGGAATTTATATAACAATATAAAATCAAACTTTTAATCATCTTATTTTCAATAAGATTTACAGAATCATTATTTATATCAAGTTTAATTGTAAAGTCATTTTTTAAAAATTCCGAACCATTCTTAGTTGTTTTATACATTTCTTTAACAAAAGAAAAATCTTTTGTTTGAATAAAATTAGTATTTAAATACTCCTCAATTTTCTTTTTTTCATCTTTTGTAGTATTTAATTTAAGAAATTTATCACCATATATTATTCCTCTTTTGTCGACAAGTTTTAAATCTAGAGTTTTAACATAAAAAAATGATAAAATAGAATACTGAACAGTTGTTAATTTATCAATGTAAAATTTATCAATTTTTTCAGCTTGCTCTAAAATAATTCCGTAATGTTTAGCTTTAATAATTGCTGATTTTGAAAAAGTATTAGTTGTCGTAGCTATTAAAATATCTATACCTAAATCATTCTTTTTTGTAACTAATTGTTCTATCCAAGTAGTATCTTGAACTTTTTTTGGTCTATCACGACATTCAATACTAATTATTCTATTTATATTATTTTCATCTTTAAACTGAATTAAAATATCAACCTCTCTTTTACGAGA
This sequence comes from Bacteroidales bacterium, assembly GCA_027858745.1. Classification (GTDB taxonomy): domain Bacteria; phylum Bacteroidota; class Bacteroidia; order Bacteroidales; family UBA1715; genus JAQICB01. Next base: position 413 of record JAQICB010000112.1, on the reverse strand, counting down.
AGTTAATTTATCTGTTAAATACCCAGGTGACTCAATTTTAAATTTTGATGAATTAAGCACTTTAGATAGTTTCTCATACTCTATTTCAAAGTCTCTTCCTTTTCTTGTCATTCATTTATTTTTAAGATTCAATCTGACCAAAAAAATTGGTTTTAAGTATTTGACTTAATTCATTACTATCCGGTCGTTAACTGTTCTGTTATGTATCCGAAATGTTTGTTATAAACAATTACTCTATCAATTGTTAAAAGTGCCATTTATTATTTTGGGTATAGATACTAATACATCGCTTTTTTTTTTATGATTATCCGTATATTAACCTAATTTTATTATCTTTGCAAAAAAACATATATTATGAATCTAATAGAATTTATAACACAATACCCGGACGAAGAAAGCTGTAAGCAAAAATT
>JAQICB010000091.1 GCA_027858745.1 Bacteroidales bacterium | reverse complement strand
TTCATTTTATTTTTTTGCAACACAGTAATTACATCTTGAATTGACGATGAGCGAATTACCACTGATGCTTGTTCGCCATCGGCAAATGCATATAAATAGTCGATATTGATGTCGTTTGCCGTGAGAATATCTAATGCAGAATGTAATCCTCCCGGTTTATTGGGGATAACCATACACGCAACGTCTGTAAGATGAACGGCAATTCCGTGTTCTTTGAGTACTTTTTGTGCTAACTCCGGTCGACCAACAACCATACGAATAATGCCATAGTCTGTTGAGTCTGCTATGCTGAGTGCCGTAATGTTTATGTCATGGTCTTTCAGGATTTTTGTTATTTGCGTTAATCGTCCTGATTTGTCTTCGAGAAAAATGGATAATTGTTTAATAATCATATGTGTGTCCTCCTATAATTTTCGGTTATCAATTACACGTTTTGCTTTCCCTTCGGAACGTGCTATACTATGTGGTTCTACAAGTTTTATTGTTGCGTTAAGACCTAATATGCTTGCAATACCATGTTGTATTTTTTTGCGAATACGTTCTAAATCCTTAATCTCGTCTGACCAAAATACTTCGGCAATTTCTACCTGTATTTCAAGGCTGTCTAAATTATGTTCACGTGAAACTATCAATAAATAATGTGGAGATGTTTCGGTAATTTCCAGCAATATGGATTCTATTTGCGATGGGAATACATTTACCCCGCGTATAATGAGCATATCGTCTGAACGTCCTAAACATTTTTCCATGCGAACTAAGGTTCTGCCACAGGCACAGGTGTCGGCATGTAATCGGGTTAAATCCCGTGTTCTGTACCGTAAAAGAGGCATTGCTTCTTTCGAAACCGGTGTAAATACTAATTCGCCTAATTCGCCAAAGGGAAGAACCTCATGTGTTTCGGGATTTATAATTTCCGGAATAAAATGATCTTCGAAAATATGATTTCCGCAGGCATGTTCACATTCCATAGATACACCCGGACCAATAACTTCGCTCAGACCGTAAATGTCGAAGGCTTTAATTTGTAATGATTGTTCAATTTCTGTCCGGAGTTCTTCAGTCCATGGTTCTGCACCAAATACGCCTGTTTTGAGTTTGAGTTTCGAAAGAGGAATGTTTGCTTTTGCTATTGCTTCCCCCAAATATGCTGCATATGATGGGGTGCAGGCAATAACCGTAGAACCAAAATCTTCCATAAGGGTTAATTGCTTAGCAGTATTTCCGCCCGAAATAGGAATAACCGAAGCTCCCACTTTTTCTGCCCCATAGTGTAATCCGATACCTCCGGTAAACAATCCGTATCCGTAGGCAATTTGAATAATGTCTTTATTGCTGATTCCTGCCATAGTTAATGAGCGGGCTACGACATCACTCCACATTTCGATGTCGTTCTGTGTGTAACCGACAACTGTCGGTTTTCCGGTTGTTCCGCTTGATGCGTGAATACGAACAATTTCTGATTGTGGAACCGTAAACAGTCCGAAAGGATAATTGTCTCGTAAATCGGTTTTTTCGGTAAAGGGTAAATCTTTTAATTGAGAGATATCGGTAATATCTTCCGGTTTTATGCCTTTTTCATCTAATTTTTGTTTGTAAAACGGTACTGTTTTGTACACCCGTTTTGCCATTTGAGAGAGTTTTTTGCTTTGTATCGCATGCATTTCATCTCTACTTGCACATTCTATTTTTGAATCCCAAATCATAATTTAATTTTTTTTACTGTACGCAAGGCCATCGTTAAAAGCTGAAATATTCATTGAAACTATCTGTTTGCCTTTTGCTGCAAAAAAATGAGAAATTGCTTCGGCAAATAGTGTTTCCGGAATATCTAAAAATGGAGCAGCTGCACCTAAAATTACGGTATTTGTTGCTTTTATACTTCCGTTTTGTAATGCTAATTTTTCTGCATCTACAATAATTGAGGAATAGTTTTTAAGTTCAGAAAATAATTTTTCTTCTTCAGGGTAATTGTCACAATTAATAAATGGTTTTTGAGCTGAAATTATCATGCCGTTTTTTTTAAGAAACGGTACGTATCGTAATGCTTCTAAAGGTTCGGTTGCAATAATGCAATCGGCTTGTCCGCTTGGAATTAAATCTGAAAATATTTCGGAATCAGAAATACGAATATGTGATTCAACTGCACCACCGCGTTGACTCATGCCATGGACTTCTGCTTGTTTAACGAATAAATTATGCTTTATTGCCGCAATGTCTATAATTGCTGCAATGGTCAATATTCCCTGACCGCCAACTCCTGCTATTATACAATTTTTATTCATATTATGTATTTTATTTTTTTTGTTGCTTTTTTTTGCGTACTGCTGTTTGTACACATTCTCGTTGTGAGATAATTACAGACACACCTTTATATTCAATTTCTTCTTTAATAATTGCACAATTGTGTTCAAAATGCTTTTTGTGCGGAATAAGAGTTTTAATATGATTTTCGTCAACCCCTATACCTTTGCATATTTCAGCTATTTTTCCTGTTCCTGCGGAATCCTGTCCGCCGGTCATTGCAGTTGTGGAATTGTCGGAAATGATTATGGTAATGTGATTTTTGTCGTTAACTGCATCTAGCAATCCGGTCATTCCGGAATGGGTAAATGTTGAATCACCAATTACCGCAATAGCAGGGTGAAGTCCGGCATCTGCAGCTCCTTTTGCCATGGTAACCGATGCACCCATATCAACACAAGTACTAATAGTGTCAAACGGAGGCAAAGCCCCTAGTGTGTAGCAACCAATATCGGAAAAGACATGTTGTTGGGTATAATCTTTCAAAATACTGTTGAGTTCAGTGAATAAATCGCGGTGTCCGCAACCCTTGCATAATGAAGGGGGGCGAGGTATTACAATTTCTGAAGCAGTATTTTTTTCTCCTAAATCAACAGCAAGGGCGTGTGCTATTATCTGTGGATTTAATTCGCCCATACGTGGCAAATCGCCTGTTAGTCTTCCTTTGAATGTTGTGCCCGGAAAATATGCCGGAAGCAATTCTTCATAAATCGGATAACCTTCTTCTGCAACCAAAATGGTTGAATAGGAATCAATAAATGATTTGATTTTTTTGAGCGGGAGCGGGTATTGTGAAATTTTCAGTACCCCAAACTCTTTACTCTTCATCTGTTTTATTTCCATTGCATAATTATAAGCAATACCACATGCAATTACACCAATGTCTCCGCTCGTATCAACGATAGAGTTAACCGATGATGATTCAGACAATTCCAAAAGAATGTCTTGTTTGGACAGAAGTTGTGCGTAATTTTTTCGTGCGTTTGCCGGAAGAAGAATCCAATCACTTTTTTTCTGTGCAGGATTGAGTATGTTTTGAGTTTTTTCATTGTTGCGAACAACTATTGCACGAGAGTGCGAAAGTCGAGTCGTGATTCTTACCAACACCGGCAATTCAGTTTGTTCCGACATGTTAAAACCAAAGCGAACCAAATTGTATATTTCCTGCTGGTTTGACGGTTCCAAAACCGGCAAGTAAGCAAATTTACCATACATTCTGGTATCTTGTTCGTTTTGTGATGAGTGCATAGACGGGTCGTCTGCAACGAGAATAACCATACCACCATTACAGCCCGTAATAGCGGAATTCATAAATGCATCTGCTGCGACATTCAATCCGACATGCTTCATACACACTAAGGCACGTTTTCCGGCATACGACATACCTAGAGCCGCTTCGTAGGCAGTTTTTTCATTTGCTGTCCAGTTCGAACGAATATTCTTTTCGCGTGCTATGGGAGAGTGTTGGATATATTCTGTGATTTCAGTGGAAGGAGTGCCCGGATAGGCATAAACGCCCGAAATGCCGGCGTCAATAGCTGCAAGACCAACCGCCTCTGCTCCTAAAAGAAGTTCTTTATCCATATATTTTCTTGCTTTGAAAAATGTTACAAATTTTGTATTCTACAAAAATCTTGAATTTTTTGCTATTTGAGAAATTTTTCTGAAAGTATTTTTTTTGACAATGGCTGTGGGGAGGAAAAAATAGTTATCTTTTAGTTGAAATCATAAAAGTACGCAACGATTTACAAATTACGAATTGGGAATTATAAACTCATAATAAAAAACAGGAATTATGAAAAATGATAATGTTGTACAAATTAAAAATTACGAGTTTGCTGTGAGAGTGGTCAAATTGTATAAACCTGAATTCGATATAGTTTTTTAGGTTTAGAACGCTTATAAGATAGTAAAGTTTAATCAAAAATAATGAAATAGAATATTTGATTTTATCATTCCCCCTCAACCCCATTTATCGCAATCAACAATTCAAAAATACTGGAGCATTCGGTGTGTTTCGAATTGTACGATAATGTCCATGCCGTTTCCGAAACGTCTATATGTGGAATGTGTGTGTGTGCTTCGGCAATTTCGTAGCCGTGTCTGTTGAGTGCTCGCTTGGTCCAGAACATGCGTATAGGGTCACCCGAAATGGAAATGGAGTGGGAGTGTTGATAGTTTATTTTGAACAGTCCGCTTGCCCGATCAAAATCAAATGATTGTTTTTTGAATGCTTGTTCAAAACTCCCGTTAAGCACTAAATCTTCGGGTGTGCCGCAGAGGAGTGGTTTTTCTGTTTGCATCAGCCAGATGCGGTCTGCTACTTGCAAAGCAAGGTCGAGTTCGTGGGTCGAGAGTAATATTGATTTATAGGTTTGTTGTGCTAATTCTTTGAGCAGTTTCATTATCTCTATCCGGTTGGGCAGGTCTAAGTGTGCGGTTGGTTCGTCGAGCATTATGAATGGCGTGTCTTGTGTCAGTGCTTTTGCAATCATAACCCGTTGTTTTTCGCCGTCACTCAGGGTGTTTACAAAACGTGTGCGAAATGCCGTTAATCCAACTTGTTCGAGTGCTTTTTCAATCTGTGCATGATCGTTTTCTGAGAGTTTTCCCAACCAATTGGTGTGAGGAAATCTGCCGAGTGAAACGAGTTCGTACACGGTCATATGGCTTACGGCAATTTTTTCGGTGAGAACCACACTCATTTGTTGTGAGAGTTCGCGTGCGTTTTGTGGTTCTATGCGTTGGTTTTGTATGAAAATGTCACCTGCAAGTGGTTTTTGCATGCCTGCAAGTGTGCGAATAAGGGTTGATTTCCCCGAGCCGTTCGGTCCAAGCAAACATACCATTTCGCCTTTGAAAATGTGCAGATTCAAATGTTTTGCTATTGGAATAACACCTTTTTTTGTGTGGTATCCAATGTCCAAATTGGGAGCATCAAGTATTGCTTGGTATGTTATTTTTTCTGCATCCATTTAATACTGTAATTGAGATTTTCTACTTTTAAAAATAACAAAAATAACAATGGGAGCTCCAAATAATGCGGTTACGGTGTTTATTGGTATTGTTGATTGATAGCCGGGTAATTGGGAAATAATATCGCAGAGTAATACCAAATGAGCTCCAATTAATGCTGATGTTGCAATAAGTATGGAGTGATTGGTGGTTTTAAACACGGTACGGGCAATGTGGGGGACCGCCATGCCGACAAACCCGATGGGACCGGTAAATGCGGTAATAACACCGGCAAGTAATGATGCCGAAATGATAATGCCAAATCGTAAACGTTTGATATTTACACCCAATCCACGGGCATAATTTTCGCCAAGAAGAAGGGCGTTGAGTGATTTTTGCATTGCAAAACTTATGGCGAGCATTGGAATAATAATTCCGAGCATAATGCTGATTTCGGTCCAGTCTAATCCGGAAAAATTACCGAAGGTCCACATCAAAAATTCTTGTATTTCAAGTGGGTTTGAGAAATATTGAAGTACGCTGACCACTGCTGAGGTAATGCTTCCGAGCATTATTCCAATAATAAGTAATGAGGCGGTGTCGCGTACTTTGGGTGAAAGGGAGACAATGATAAACATGACCGCCAATGAGCCTATACATGCGGCGATTATCATACCCCAGCTTGTGCCAATTCCCAGTCCGGTAATGATAGCGTAGGTTCCTAATCCGCCACCTAATGAAAAAATGGCAACGCCTAAACTCGCACCGGTACTTATGCCGAGAACATACGGACCGGCAAGTGGATTCCGGAAAAATGTCTGCATTAACAATCCTGAAACGGGTAATGCCATACCGGTAATTAATGCGGTAATTGCTCGCGGAATACGTAGTTCTGTGATAATTATATGCCAGGTTTCGGGTATGGTATTGTATTGGAGAATATCCGAAAATATTGAAAAGGGAATAGAAACACTGCCAAAAAGAATGTCTGCTGCAAATGTTATAGGCAACAAAATAATGAGTACAATCAGATATATTCTTTTTGAAATTTCCACTTCACAAAACTATTCTAATTTTTTGTAAAAAACTAAAGAATGATTGGGGAGAATGTCAGGATGAAAAATGTGAATCAAATCGGCAAGAACTATATCGGGACGAACAAAGCCGGTTTCCCAGTAATCATTACCTCCATCGCCATTTGTCCGAGCAAAATAATTGTAGCAGTTGTGTTTTTGAAAGGCGTGTAGGTGCGAATATGTTTTACTTTTTGATTGCAAATCGGCATAGCTTTCTGTTTGTACACCAACCCAAATATGTGCATCTTTCGAAATTTCCAGCACTTTTTCAATGTTTATAGGCACACTTCCGGTTGAAGAATCATGTGAAAAAATATAGTTACCACCAGCATCACAAATGTAGTTGCCAAAATAACTTTCTCCGCCCGGCATATACCAGGTGTCTTTTATCATATCTCCGGCAAGAATCTGTGGTTTATGTGTAATGGTGTCGGCAAGAGCCTGTAGTTCGAGGTATCGTTTTTCGACCTGGTTAAAAATACTGTCTGCTTTGTCGCGACAATTGTAGAGCATACCAAAAAATTTGATCCATTCTGCTCGAGCCAATGGTGTTTTTTCGTGCCAACTGTAGGTGTAAATTATGGGAATGTTTATTTTTTGAAATAGTGCATTTTCTTTTATATCTTCTGCATTAAAGGCAACTTTGAAAATTGCATCGGGCTTGAGTGTTATAATTGATTCTTTATTTAAATTCATGCTCGAACCCAAATCGGTAATTTCATTATTGTAATATTTTTGTAAAATGGCAGGATTAGAAATGCGGAAATAATCGCAAATTCCTCGAATACTTTCTGTTTTTTCTAATTCGTGAATCATACCAATATGTGTGGTCGAAAGTGCCGCAACTTGCGAAAGTGGGGTGGTAATGTGTATGCCTTTATTTTGCTTTTTGTTGTTGTTTGATGAACTCGAATCTGTGAGGATGTACACTAAACTATCGCGGTGTGAATTCCATGAAAAATATATGGTAACACGATTGCTACCTTTAGCCGAATAAATATTTTTGGCATGGGTAAAAATATTGTCAGCGTGGTGTGTTGATGTTTGTTGTTGATTTGAGCAGGAAGCAATGATTGTGAAAAACACTATTATTCCGTACCAATAAGATGTTATTTTGATTCTCATACTAAAAATGTATTTAGGAAATAGTGTGAAAAATACTCTGTGCAAATGATTGTAACTCGGGGTCTCGTGCTCCCATAATGATAATTACATCATCTTTTTGCACGAGAGATTGAATGTTTGCACGAAATTCCTCTTTTGATTCGCAAAATACCGCGTGTTTGTTCTGAGCTGAAATAGCGTCAGAAACAACAGAGGGATGAATGTCTTTCTTGACCGTTCCTCCAGCGTAATATACGCTCGAAATGTAAAAAATATCTTGTGGTTTGAGCGTGTGAGCAACTTTTTCTGCTAATTCTTCGTGCATAAATTTCAGTGGACCGAAACCATGTGGTTGGAACCATGCAATGACCCGTTTCCCTATGGATTGACCCGCCAGAATAATAGCTGAAACTTCCGCCGGATTATGGGCAAAATCGTCAATTACCCATATGTTTGTATCTGTTTGTCCTATTAATTGAGCTCGTCGATATATTCCTTCGTATGTTTGTAAGGCATTAATAGCATTGGCTAATGGAATGTCGGTTTTAACAGCAATTGCAAGTGCTGCCAAAGCATTTTCCATATTATGTTTTCCAATTACCGGTACCGTACATGGAATATCGTTTACAGTACAAGAAATCGAAAATCCCGTTTGGGTAAAATGTGCTCCGTGAATGCCGCATGTTGTTTCTGTTCCAAAATCATTTTTTGTGTTCACAGACAGTTGAGCTGCACGCTTGCAGTTTTGATTAACAATAAAATGTGATTTTGTATGTGATTTGAAGGTAGAAAATAATTCTTCTAATTCCGAAAACTCTTTATGGTCACGGTCAATATTGAGTACCACACCAATTTCGGGTTGGTATGAAACAATGGATCCGTCAGATTCATCGGCTTCTATTACCAACCATTCACCCTTACCAACCCATGCATTGCCGGGGATATTATGTTTTTGTAAGGACGCCAGTCCGGCACCGGTAATGAGCGAAGGTGCTTTGCCGCATTGTTCCAAAATATGGAAAACCATTGCAGTCGTGGTCGATTTTCCCGATGTTCCGCCTATTGCAATGCTTTTGGTATTATTTGAAATAGCGGCCAATATGTCGGAGCGTTTTATAATAGGTATGTTGAGCGACAGAGCTTTTTGATATTCAATATTCGATTCTTCAATGGCTGTGGAAATAATAACAACATCAGTTTCGGTGGTAATTCCCGAAGCGTTTTGTTCAAAACATGCAATGCCGAGTGTTTCAAATTGCTGTTCAATCTCTTGTTTTGTTGATTGCCCAAACATGCGGTCTGAGCCGGAAACCCGTTTGCCAATACCATTTAAATATTGAGCTATGGCACTCATGCCTGTTCCGGCAATTCCCACAAAGAAAAACGAAGAATACGAATCAATATGCATGTCTGCTTAGATAGAAAAGTTTTTATTAAGTGGATTGTGGGTAAATTCTGCTGTTCCTGATGCGTAATCAGATACTATTTGCCCGGTACCTTTTAATTTCCATTTGTAAATAAGTAATCCTTCAAGTCCAACCGGTCCCCGCGCGTGAATTTTATTGGTGCTAATTCCTACCTCTGCCCCGAGACCGTATCTGAATCCGTCGCTAAAACGCGTACTACAATTCCACAGCACGTTTCCACTATCGGCTAAGTTCATAAATAAATCTGCCTCTGCTGAATTTTTCGTCACAATCGATTCGGTATGTCCGCTACCGTATGTGTTAATGTGATTTATTGCTTCGGTAATGTCTGCTACCACTTTTATTGATACTTTGTAATCAAGATATTCGGTTTTCCAACTTTGTTCGGTAGCAGGAGAACATGAAATGATTTTTTGTGTTTTGTCGCATCCGAAAATTTCTACTGAATGTTCTGCTAATTTATCTGCTAATTTAGGGAGCACTGTCTCGGCAACATCAGCATGAATAAGGAATGTTTCTGCTGCGTTACAAACAGCAACATATTGACATTTTGAGTCAACAGCAACGTCTACCGCCATGTCAATATCAGCTTCTTTGTCAATGTACACATGGCAAATTCCGTCGGCATGTCCGAGTACGGGAATGTTTGAATTATTCATTATATATTGTACAAATTCATTCGATCCGCGTGGAATTATAAGGTCGATATATTCATCAAGTGCTAACATTTCATTAACATCGTCACGTGTTTCTAAAAGCTGAATCCAGCCTTTTTCAATATTAGCTTCAATTGAGGCTGATTTGATTATTTCTGCCAAAATTTTATTTGTTTCTTTTGCTTCGCTTCCGCCTTTGAGCAGAACTGAATTTCCGCTTTTGAGACATAAGGACGAAATTTGCACCAGGGCATCCGGACGTGATTCGAAAATAACACCGATAACACCAATCGGACATGAAACTTTATACAGTTCAAGTCCCGAATCGAGTTCGGTAGAACAAAGTGTTGAACCAACCGGTTCGGGTAATGCGATAAGGCTGTGAATACCGGCAATAACACCATCAATTTTTTCGGAGTCAAACTTTAAACGTTTCAAAAGAGGAGCTTCCAGATTCTCTGTAGAGCTTCGTTCCATATCTTTTGTGTTTGCTGCAATTATTTCAGCTTCACGTTCTTTTAATTTTTTTGCAATATGTTGTAGTGCATTATTTTTTGCATCTGTTGACGTTGCCGCAAGTTGTATCGATGCTTTTTTTGCTGCTTGTGCTAATTGTGATATATTCATAGTTGTAATTTTTTTTCAAATGTACAAAAACTTCTGTTTTTATAGAGAATTATATATATGTTTTGCTGTTTCAAATCCTTGTTTTACTCTGTCGCCAATGCTGATACCATTGATGTATCCGCCGGTAAAATGCATGTTGGGATAACTTTCTTCAAGTTGTGTGCAGGTTTCAATCACCTTCTCCTGATGCGTGGTGTATTGTGCAATTGCATGTGAATATCGGTGTATTCGTATGAGGTCGGGAGTTTTGGAATATTGAAGGAGTTCTTTACATTCGTGTAACACAATCTTTGTTATTTCCTCGTCTGAGAGGGTACAGATTTCTTGGTTTAATCGTCCGCCTGCAAAAGCAGCAAACAGAGCACCTCCATTAGGAGCTTTATCTGAAAACATACTCGACATAAATAATACACCAAGAATGTTTCGTTTTTCTTTCGGAGGACACAGTCCGCCAAATGCATTTATGTCAATCCCATCCCAGTGTTTAAATCCTAAGGAAATTTGTACTATCGGAGCATAGGGAATTGCATTAAAAACTTTTCGATCCGAATCAGACAGAAACGTACATGTTGAACCGAGAGCATATGCAGGAATTGTGTAAATAATCGTATCGTATATTTCTTCGTGAGGAGTGTTGTGTGCATCTTTCCATGTAAGCACATACTCATTGTTTTTTTTCGAAACAAAGATGTCAGAACAGCCGGTATGTATGGTACTGTTTTGATTTTTTTCTAATGCGGAAATGAAATGTGTAAGTCCGTTTTTGCAAGAAAAAATCTGTTTTGATGGTTTAGGTTCTTGAGAATGAAGCTTTTTTTTCTGTTTTTGTATGCTACCTTTTATAAGACTACCGTATTCTTGTTCTAAATTGTAGAGTTTTGGTAAGGCATATTTAGTAATGATTTCTTGTGTGTTCCCGGCATACACACCATTTATAAAAGGTGCAACAGCATAATCATGAAAAGATTTGCCGAGTCGTCTGTTTACAAAACAATACAGATTTTCGTGCGGGGCTGTTCCTGCTTTTCGAAATGGTTCTCCCAATATTCTAAACTTATCTTTGAGTGTAAATAAAGGGGTAGAAACAGCAGTTGAAAAATTATAGGGGAGCGGGTGCCATTTGTTGTTTTTCAGAATTAAGCGTTTTTTTGCTTGTTCAGAAGCAATTTCAAGTGTGCAGTCAGGACGCAGTTTTTGAAATAATTCTTCAATATAAATATTATTTAACACACCGGTATTCGGACCTAATTCGTAGGTGAAACCTTTTTCGGTTTTGGATTGCATAACACCACCAATATGGTTTTGCTTTTCAAGAATATCTGCCTGTAATCCTTTTTCTGAAAGAAAATAACCGGTAGAGAGTCCAGTTAGCCCGGCTCCTAATATTGCTATGCGTGGTTGTTTCATAACGAACTTGAAAATTTTTTTGTTTTCCCGGAATACATATTCGGGTCGAATGCAGCGGCAATGTTTCGCAAGAAAAATTTTCCTTGTTCATATACCCGATACCCCTTATTTGTTTCTGCTAGCAGATTATCAGAAATTAAATCTGATACAGAATTGTGTGCAAAGCTAAAAAATGCTTTAGTTGAGGTAAGGTCCCGATTATTTTTGTGAGCTATATATTCCCAGTCTATTATTTTGTTGCACAAAATTGATTCAATAAGCGATGAAACCAATTGTTCTTCTTGAGTCACAATATACCCCGATTCAACAGCAGAATTATTCTTTTGAATAGCCGAAATGTAATCGTTGAAGTTGCGGGTGTTTTGAAAAAACGAGTCCGCTAATTGTGTAATAGCTGATGCACCAAAAGCATATACTTGCCCGGTTTGTTCAGCCGAACAATAGCCCTGAAAATTGCGGTGCAAAGTGCCTTTATCAACAGCTTGTGCCAGTGAATCTTCGGGTAATGCAAAGTGGTCTAATCCGATAGCCGTATATCCGGCTTGTGTGAAGCTGTGATAAGCTTCGTAGAGCATTTGAATTTTTTCTTTTCCCGTCGCCATAGGTAAATCATCAATTTTTTGTTGATGTTTTTTCATAGATGGCAAATGTGCGTAAGAAAATGTGACTAAACGGTCGGGGCGGTTTGCAATAGCTTGTAGAATGGTTTCTTTAAATGAATCGAGTGTTTGGTATGGCAGACCGTACATGAAATCGAAGTTTACCTGAGCTCCAAGTGATTGAATATGTTTTCGTAGTTCGTGAATAGGGATATGTGGCGGTTTTCGGTGAACCGCCTGTAATATTGTATGATCAAAATCCTGAATCCCCATACTGATCCGGGTAATTCCCAGCTTTATCAAATCGGAAATATATGTAAAAGACAGATCCGCAGGATTACATTCCATGGCGATTTCTGCAGAATCGGTATATGAAAATGTTTTGGAAAATAAATTAAGAAGAGTTTCTATGTGTTCAATTTTTAGTAAAGACGGTGTTCCGCCGCCAAAATGAATTTGGCTTATTTTTCGAGACGAATCCAGCAAAGGAATAATTGATGCAATTTCCTGGAGCACACTTTGTAAATAAGTGTCTATGATGTCTGTTTGTGAGCATACCGAAGAGTTACAGCCGCAGTACCAACATTGTTGTGAACAAAAAGGAATATGAATGTAAATAGAAATATTGTTCGGTTTTGATGTGTTTGAAAGCATAAGCCGTTCTCTCAACGTTTCTCCCGATTGGGGAATGAAAAAATTAGCCGGCGGATAGCTTGTGTATCGAGGAATCTGTTGATTGTATTTGTGTATTAATGCGTCAGAGGGAGTCATAATTACATTCTTTTTGGATTTTTCGGGAACCAAGCTTTGTTGACCCGTTCTTCTTGTTCAATCACTTCGTGAATTCCCCAAAGATAGGTAAATCCGGTAATACCTAATATTGTACTTATAATAATTGAATCACACAATAGAGAAACGAGTATACATATGAGTCCGAAAATGAGAAATGCAATCCAAATTTTTTTCGTAAAATAATATTCGCCGATTATGCAGATTTTGCGAGCTACTACAATATTTATAAAACTGTATAAGCCCACAATTAGACCGCTTACATTAATTTCCGTATTAAAAATTATAATCTCATTCATAGCTTCGGTTCGGATTTTTTCGTGCACGCCCCAGCAATACCCGAGTACGTTGTTTAAAAATTTCAATGCATGACCAAAAAAGAGAAAATGCAAGAACGCCCAATAAAATAGAAACAATGGTATTCATAAAAAAAGAGATGATAAGCAATACTATACCCGGAATACATAACCAAATCCATGACTTTGTACCATAATAATATTCGAGTTTTACAACCACCGGGTGAAAAATGCCGGTAATAATAAACGAAGCTAAACCTATAAGAATACCTTTTATAAACATATATACAAACATATTAAAAATGCGACAAAAATGGATTTGTCAGCGATATATATTTTTCCGAAAATGTATTATCAGTTTCATACATCCACAGTGAATCTTTTGAAAACGGTGCGTAGGTCGGTGAAAAAGTAAGTATAATTCTGTTTGGTTGACTATTTCGAAACGGAGATATTTCAAAAGATTGGAGTAAAAATAAATGATGAGATTGTGCATATACACAATATCTGTGTGTATCAGAGTAGGGGATAATAAGCGAAAAAATACCCTTTGGAGAAATAAGCGATGAAACTGCATCCACTAATACTTCGGGACTGAGCGAAAGAGTGTGGCGAGCCTTATTTTTCTCAGCGTTTTCAGATAATAATGAATTGTGAAAAAACGGTGGGTTCGAAATAATAATATCGTACGATTCAGAAGTATGAGACTCACAACTGTTCACATCATTTAAATAACAGTTAAGGCGAGAGCTCCATGGGCTGTTTTTGAAATTTTCGGATGCCTCATTATAGGCATCTTCAGAAATATCGAGAGCATCTATGAGAGCATGAGGATACTTTTGAGCCATCATAATAGCCAAAATGCCGGTTCCCGTTCCAATATCTAATATTCTCCGATGCTGAGAATGATTTGTAAGTGCACCTAAAAGAATAGCATCAGTACCAATTTTATGCGGAGATTTTTCTTGAAGAAGACGACATTGTTGTAAGTTGAAAATAGGAGATTTCATTCTTAATAAAACAAGTCAGAATAATTCTCCTGAGTATTATTATTGTTTTCATCATCTTCTTCGTCGCGAACAATGCCAAACCTTCTAATTGTTTGATCATCACAAATATTATCACGTCTGTCCATGCGAGGAGGATGCTCAAAGTCTTGCCAAGGGTGATACCCGAGAGCAGTAGAGTCTGCAATTACATTTTGCATGTAGTGAGCAAACATTGGCAAAGCCATACGAGCCCCCTGTCCGTATCTGAAACTACGAAAACGAATACTCCGCTCGTCGCCGCCAACCCAAATGCCGGTAACTAATTCCGGTGTAAATCCCATATACCACCCGTCCGAGTGGTCATTTGTTGTGCCGGTTTTTCCTGCTAATGGTACTTGAATTTTATGTCTAAAACGAAGAGCAATACTGGTGCCACCTCTCATATTAACTGCATTTTCCAAAAGATTTACCATTGTATATGCAGTCTCTTCACTAATAGCCTCATTTTGTTTTGGAGAAAATGTAGCAATTACCTGTCCATGTTTGTCTTCAATATGTGTCACAAAAATAGGTTGCGTATATATTCCTTTGTTTGGGAATGTTCCATAAGCACCAACCATTTCGTATAATGATAAGTCTGCTACACCTAAACAAATAGAAGGAACAGCATCAATATGACTTTTAACCCCCATTTGACGAGTCATATCAATTACCGGTTGAGGTTGTAAAAGCTGCATCAGTTTTGCTGAAATAAAGTTGTTTGAAGTTGCCAAAGCCCAAGCTAAACTTACCATTTCACCTGCTCTCATATCATCGGCATTGTCCGGTGTCCAGACCGTATCATTAATATAAAATGAGGTAGGAACATTTGCAAATTGTTTACACGGCGATATGCCTTCTTGCATTGCAAGAGTGTATAAAAACGGTTTAAATGTTGATCCAACCTGGCGGCGTTGCTGCATTATATGGTCATATTTGAAATATTTATAATTAATACCACCAACATAAGCTTTCACATGCCCAGTACCCGGTTCCATAGAAAGGAGTCCTGCTTGAAGAAATTTTTTCATATATAAAATTGAATCGAGGGGGCTCAATACCGTATCAACTTCCCCTTTCCAAGAAAAAAGAGTCATTGGCACTTTTGTGTTAAAAATGTCCATTACTTTTTTCCACTTAAGCGAATCGCTTCGCAAAAGCCTATATCGTTCACTTTGTTTAATAGCAAATTTGACACGACTTTTATATAGTTCTTGAGATAAATTATATGCGAAAGGAGCTTTTGAATTATGAGAATTCTCAAGGTCAAATGCAGGTTGAATAGTTTTTCCCATATGTGTTTCCATTGCTTTTTCAGCATATTTTTGCATACGCGAATCAATGGTTGTATATATTTTTAAACCATCCCTGTATATATTGTAAAAAACATTTGGAGCTTTTTGATTTTTATTACACCAGCCGTAAATAGGATCTTCGTTCCATCGTATAGAGTCTAATTTATACATTTCGTAGTTCCAATATTTATTTTTATCGGGTTTGTTCGCCGATAAACTTGTGCGGAGCCATTCTCTAAAATAAGGAGCAAGTCCGTAATTGTGATTTTTTCTGTGAAAATTTATACTGAGGGGTAATTGTTTGAGCGAATCATATTCTTCTTCACTTATATAATTACATTTTGTCATTTGATTGAGCACGACATTTCTGCGATGAAAAGTTGTGTCGGGAAATCGTACCGGATTGAAAAGAGAAGAATTTTTGAGCATACCGATAAGCATTGCTGCTTCTTCTACTTTCAAATTTTTTTGATCTTTATTGAAATAAACTTCCGAAGCCATTTTTATACCATTCGCATCGTATAAAAAGTCATATTTGTTGAGGTATAATGCAATAATTTCTTCTTTTGTATAAGCTTTTTCAAGCTTTACGGCAATAACCCATTCTCTGAATTTCCGAATGGCTATTTCGTATGACGAAGAAAATCGTTCACGGGGAAATAAAAGTTTTGCTAATTGTTGAGAAATAGTACTGCCACCACCGGAACTTTTTTTGCCCTGAACGACGGTCTTAAAAATAACTCTTCCGAGAGCTTGAAAATCTATACCGGAATGAGAATAAAAGCGGACATCTTCGGTGCTGATAAGTGCGTCTAAAATATAAGGCGAGATGCTGTCGAATCCGACTTCTATTCTGTTTTCATTGAAAAAAGTTCCTAACACAACACTGTCAGCAGAGATGATTTCTGTTGCTAAAGCTGTTTTTGGATTTTCTAACTCTTCAATAGTTGGCATAAAGCCTAATTTACCATATGAAATGAGGGTAAATAATACTATTAAAAAAACAATTGGTGCGATAAACAATGACCATAAAATGATATATCGTTTTTTTGATTTGGTATTTAATTTGTTTTTTGTATGCATGTTTTTGAAATTTATTTTTCAAAATTAATAAAATCCTTTATATTTTTATGTAAAAAAATTAAAGCTTATTTTTTTTGTGATAACCTCAGTTCGTTTTTTTCTCAGTTTAGAATCTTGTTTGACTGAAATGAATAGGTGTAAAATGGTAAAGATTAACCCAACTTGTATAATAGATAAAAAACTAAATTCAGAATCAGTATGTTAAAGAATTAATGGTACACTACATATTTTGATTTTCTATTAATCATTGATTTGGTGCCTGTTGCTTTAT
>JAQICB010000006.1 GCA_027858745.1 Bacteroidales bacterium | reverse complement strand
TATCTCAAATTTAAAACGGGGCTTCAATATACGTAGATGCACATGGAAAGGCTGGTTAAATTTTCAAACAAAAGTCCTCTGGAGCGTATTGGCCTATAATATTAGAGTGATGTCCAATGCGTTAGTTGGACAGATGGCGGAATTACAATAAAGACCTCCCCTTTCTTATTAACATAGGATTTATGGGATAGCTATGCCTAATTTTTCAAATTTTAGCATGAAATAATGAAAACTTGACCAAAAACATGAATAAATTACATATTACGATAAGTGGTAACCTTTTTATCGATTATAAAGTAAAAAAATGAGCATTATTCAAAATATATACAAAGTGAAAATTTTAAAAATGCTTAGTTTATGGACAGGCACTATTTATACTGATGCTTTGATTAATAATAATAATTGTTATACTTATAAGCCATTCACAAATGAAGACATTCCTGGACTACCTGAAGAACCTATAGATACATATGGACATTTTGTTTGTGGTGATATTCAAAACGCAAATTTGATAAATGCAAACTCAACTTTAAAATCATTCAATTCTAATAATACAAAATTATTAAATGAAAAAGTAATAAAAAATAATGAAGAATATCTTCAAAGAAATAATAGTATTGTATATCCAAATCCAACAAAAAATAAAGTATATATAATACATCAAATAAATGCTAAAAAAATATCGCTATATTCTAATACAGGTATTTGTTTAGAAACCAAATATAATAATTCACAAACTACAACATATTTTTATATGTCAAACTATCCTGCAGGAACATATTATATACAAATAGATAAAGACATATTACAATCATTCATAAAACAATAAAAAAATGAAAATCATACCCCTCTTATTAATAACAGTACTAATCTCTGTATCTTGCAAAAAAAAATGTCCTGATAATCTGTCAGAATATAACAAAAAAATCCCATATCATGACCGGGATCTTATACCATTCCACAATGATACCTTGGGGCTAAAATATGACACCATTTATCTCGACCTTACAGATATGAATGATGAAAAATATAATCCATTTTTAGAAGGTGAAGATGTTTGTTATGGTGCCTCAAAAGTAAATTATTCAAATAAATTTAATTATTTTATATTACAACATGCTAATTATAACGTAAACCATGTAGATTATTCTACAAGATTATATAATTTTGACATGAAATTTATTACATATATATTCAACCAGGATACAATTAACGCCAGACATTATTATTTAGACGTGGCATATGTAGATTCCGTGTATGGAATAGAATATACCTATGAATATATGAATGAAGCACGAAGCTTTTATTACAATCATTTTATTTTTATGGGTGATGACAATCCGGAATATAAATTACTGGAATATTCCACTGTTGACACCTCCGGTATACGAAGACGATGGGTTTTGCAGGAATAACAGCGTACGTATTCACCACAGAAAACACAGAGTTTCACAAAGTAAAAAGCACCTATACCAACTTTTGAATCTCCGCAAGAATTTCATCAAAATCAATCGGTTTTTGGATATATGCCTTAATACCGTGTTCTTTAGCTTCTTTGACCAATGCAGCATCTTTATTTGCCGAAATCATAATTACCGGAATGGCAGAATCTATGGAATCCATAACATCAATACCGCTTACTCCGGGCATCATTAAATCCAAAAGGATGATATCGGGTTTATAATTTGAGACCGTTTTTATTGCTTCTTTTCCGGAAAATGCTATTTGAATATCAAATCCTTCATCTTCTAAAAAACTTTGAAGAAGTAAGACATTTGAAGAAGAATCGTCGACAACCAATATTTTTTTCTTCACGATAGTTTTGTTTTAAATTTATTAATCAAAAATACATTGTTTCTGTCAATAAAACCATTTTTTACTTCGAAAATATTGATGACGCACAAAAAATCAAAGCAGCAATTACAAAAATAACATATAGTTTTAGTATTTTCGCACATATTTATAATAGACAAATTTATTCAACATGGATATAGAAATACCCAGCAAATATAATGCATCAGAAGTTGAGAAAAAATGGTATGAATACTGGTTACGTCACAAACACTTTCATTCGGAACCTGATAATCGCGAACCATATACTATAGTTATACCCCCACCAAACGTAACTGGCGTTTTGCACATGGGACATATGCTCAACAACACCATTCAGGATGTGTTGATTCGCCGTGCTCGTACAAAAGGGTATAATGCATGTTGGGTGCCGGGAACCGACCATGCTTCCATTGCTACCGAAGCAAAAGTGGTAAATAAATTACAAGAAGAAGGCATACCAAAATCATCCCTTACTCGTGAAACCTTCATGAAACATGCATGGGAATGGACGGACAAACACGGAGGCATTATTCTGAATCAATTGCAAAAACTGGGAGCATCATGCGACTGGGACCGTACCAGCTTTACAATGGATAAAGAATGCAGTACAAGTGTTATAAAAGTTTTTGTCGATTTATTCAACAAAGGCCTTGTATACCGCGGTGCTCGAATGGTAAACTGGGATCCGCACGCTCAAACAGCGGTTTCAGACGAAGAAGTGATTCACAAAGAAGAGCAATCGAAACTTTATTATATAACATATCAAATAGTTGGCAAACCGGACGAATCTGTGCGCATTGCAACAACCCGTCCGGAAACTATTTTGGGTGACACGGCAGTCTGCGTTAACCCCAATGACGAGCGATTTAAGCATTTGGCAGGCAAAAAAGTTATTGTACCGCTCGTAATGAGAGAAGTGCCGATAATTCAAGACGAATATGTTGATATGGAATTTGGTACCGGTTGTTTAAAAATTACTCCTGCCCACGACGAAAATGACTATAACATAGGATTGCGACATAAGCTGGATTGCATTGATATTTTCAATAACGACGGAACCATTAGCGAAAACGGTGAATTATTTGTCGGTGAAGACCGCTTTGTTGCTCGCGACAAAATTGTATCTGAATTGCAAAAAGCCGGAAATCTTGAAAAAGTAGAAGATTATACCAATAAAATCGGATATTCTGAACGAACCAATGTGGTAATAGAACCAAAACTATCAACACAGTGGTTTTTGAAAATGAAAGATTTATGTGCTCCGGCTTTAGAAAACGTGATGAATGATGAGATTGAATTTTTTCCGAAAAAATTCAAAAATGTATATCGTCATTGGATGGAAAACATAAAAGACTGGTGCATTAGCCGCCAATTGTGGTGGGGACATCGCATTCCGGTATATTACCTAAGCGACGGCTCTTTTGTATGTGCCGAATCAGAAGATGAAGCAGTACGTACAGCACAAGAAAAAACAGGAAACAAAAACCTTACGGCTTCTGACTTACGACAAGATGAAGATGTTCTCGACACCTGGGCATCATCATGGTTATGGCCTATTTCGGTATTTAACGGAGTTACCGAACCCGATAATCCCGAAATATCATATTATTACCCAACCAATGTATTGGTAACGGGACACGATATTATTTTCTTCTGGGTCGCACGAATGATTATGAGCGGCTATCAATTACGAGACGAATATCCGTTTAAACATGTGTACTTTACCGGAATGGTGCGTGATGCTCAACGACGAAAAATGTCGAAATCGCTCGGTAACTCACCCGAACCATTAGATTTAATTGAAAAATACGGAGCAGACGGCGTTCGCGTTGGTATGCTTCTCTGTTCACCTGCCGGTGGCGATTTATTATTTGACGAATCACTTACCGAACAGGGACGAAATTTTGCAAGTAAAATATGGAATGCTTTCCGACTTATTAAAGGCTGGGAAGTTTCTGAAGATGAAAAACAACCGAATTATGCAGTTGCAGGAATAGCATTTTTTGAAGAAAAACTTAAAGAAGCACAAAAACTTCTCGAAGAACAATATTCGGCTTATAAAATTTCGGAAGCACTTATGACCGTATATCGTCTGTTTTGGGACGATTTTTCGTCATGGTTTCTCGAAATTGTAAAACCCCGATATGGCAGCCCGATTGATAAAACAACATATACGCAAACCATTTCGTTCTTCGAAACAATGATGAAAGTGCTTCATCCATTTATGCCATTTATTACCGAAGAAATATGGCAACGATTAGAAGAACGCACAGACGGCGAAACAATCATGTTTGAATGTCTGCCGACAATTACAAACTATAATCAAAAACTTACAGACTCATATGCAACCTGCAAAGAGATTGTTGCCGGCATTCGTGGTGTGAGAAAAGAAAAACAAATCCCATTTAAAGAAGGAATAAACTTATTTATAAAAGGAATTGGCACCGACACACAAACACAAGCTGTTATTAAAAAATTAGGTAATATTTCTACTATCGAATTTACGGAAGAAGAACAAAAAGGAGCCACATCATTCCGTGTAGGTGTGCGAGAATTTTACATTCCTATTGCCGGCACAAACAGCGAAGAAGAAAAAGAAAAAATTACGGAAGAACTTAAATACACACAAGGATTCCTGAAAATTGTAGACAAAAAATTGCTCAATGAAAAATTTATGGCAGGAGCTCCGCAACAAGTAATAGATGCCGAGCAAAAAAAGAAAACAGATGCTCTCGAGAAAATTGATATGTTAGAAAAAAGACTCGACAGTTTATAAACCTGAGTTCGATATAATTTTTTAGATATGCAAACTCATTTTTCCATCAGCACCGATTCACGAGAAGGATTGTATGACATTACCCAAAAAGTATCTCACATAGTTAGCTCATCGGGAATTCAAGAAGGGCTTGCACAGGTGTATGTGCAGGGAGCAACTGCGGGAATCATGATACAAGAAAACTGGGATGATTCGGTACAAACCGATGTGATTAATTTTCTCGAAAAAATAATCCCCAAGGGTGTTTGGCTACACGATGCACAAGACGGTAATGGTGATTCCCACCTAAAAGCAGGATTGGTTGGACCAAGCGAAAGTATACCCATCATAAACGGTAAACTTGGATTATCGACCTGGCAAAATATTTTTGTCTGTGAATTTGATGGTCCGCGACAAAGTCGAAACATTATTGTGACATTAATTTCGTAAAATGAAGATTCTTGTTGCTGTCACGCCGAGTCACGTCGCATGACTTTGTTGAGCATCGAAGCACGTCATCCTGAATGAAGCGAAGCGAAATGTGCGGATTTCCTGCACCTGTACTGTAAATAGAGAGATTGTCACACTCCATTTGTTAATAGCAAATTTAAAATCATCAAATTTTCGCAAAAGTAAATCACCAATTTGTATAAAAAAAATTGTAGAAATAATTATGCCCAATTACACACACATAATTATTGAAATTGTCCCCGTAGGGGCGACCCTTGTGGTCGCCCATGATAATGGAAACGTGGTCGCCCGTGAAATTAAAAATATGGGTAACCATGACAATAAAAATATCCCCACCCATGATAATAATGGGCAACCACAAGGGATTGCCCCTACGATTACCATTGGAAATATTATTGGGGTATTTAAATCAATAACAACAAACGCATATATTTGCGGGGTAAAAACCAAACATTGGGAATCGTTTAATGGAAAATTATGGCAACGAAATTATTATGAACACATAATCCAAAATCAACAATCATATAACCGTATTTCCGAATATATTATACAAAACCCGATTATGTGGAAGGATGATAGATTTTTTCTTTGAAAACATACGAAAGATTTACACGGCAGCGGGGCTTTTATAATCCTATTCAAGATTTTAAGAATTAACCATTATAAAACAAATATCCGTTAAAAATCTATAGAGATATGATTTACATTCATATAATTATTTTCCATATGGTATTTCTTAACCCAACTTGAAAATTTTTGTCTGCAATTCGGAATAATAAAAAAAAACCGAATGTGTATGCATCTGTATGTGAGGGATATGAAAATAAATAGTTTTTTAAACAAAATGCTATATG
>JAQICB010000139.1 GCA_027858745.1 Bacteroidales bacterium | reverse complement strand
TGATTTAACAGCAACTCCTGTAACAGGAGCTACATTAAACTGGTATGATGATGCAATGAATCCAATATCAGATCTTACGAGTCCGGATGCAGGAACATATAATGTATCACAAACGCTTGACGCTTGTGAAAGTGAAACTGCTTCTTTAACGGTAACAATCAACCCATTGCCAACAGTTACTTTTTCTGCAGATGCAATTAATAATGAATTGTGTGTGGGAGATGAATTAGCTCTTTCTGTTGCTCCTGCGGGTGGTGTTCTTGAAGTTGATGGTACGGAAGTTGCTTTTGAAGATTTAAGTGCTGCTATAGCGACTGTAGGTGAGTATACGTTAACATATACTGTTACGAATTCTAATACTTGTGTTAATTCTGAAACAATAGTATTATCAGTTATTGATTGCGAATGTCAGGTTGGTGCTCCAGAAGTCGCTGATGTAGATTATTGTCAAGGTGATGATGCCGTAGCTTTAACTGCAAATACAACTACGTCTAATGCAAGTCTTAATTGGTATGATGCTCAACAAAATTCATTAGCATCTGCTCCGATTCCTTCAACTGATCAGGCTGGAACAATACAATATTTTGTATCTCAAACTGATGAATGTGAAGGTACAAAAGCGGCTATAAATGTTACCGTAATTGCTAAACCATCAACTCCGGTAACAGAAGATGTTGCATATTGCGATGGCGATGTTATTGCTGATTTAACAGCTACTGGTGATGCCGGTGCAACATTAAATTGGTATGATGACGCAATGAATCCGATAGCAGATATTACAAATCCTGCTGAAGGAACATATAATGTTTCTCAAATCATAGATGGTTGTGAAAGTGAAACTGCTCAATTATCTATTCATGTATTCCCAATTCCTGATGCTCCGGTTGTTGCTGATGTTGAAACCTGTGAAGGAACAACGGCGTCACTTGAAGCATCGGTTGTTTCGCAATGGTATTTAACTGAAACTGATGAAACACCGATTGCAACTGATGCATCATATACCCCAACTGTTACAGATCCTGATTCATATACGTATTATGTTGCACAAACGGTAAATAGCTGTCAAAGTGAAAAAGTTCTGGTAACATATACAATTGTTCCGAATCCAACTCTAATTGTTAACAATGAAGTGGCTGAATTCGGTACTACTATTCCTGATTTATCAGTAACTACCGATCCGGTAAATACTATTTATTGGTATAATACCGATGAACCACCTGTGTTTATTCAATCAGGAACTTCGTATGCGACAGGAGAAACCGTAATTGGCACGTATTATTACCAAGTTGAAGCAGTGAACGGAAATTGTTCATCAGCCTTGCAAACTATTTCTTTGGAAATTACAGACTGTATGTTAGCCCAACCGGCTGTTACAGCATCAAGTAATGAAGTTTGTTTCGGTGATGATAATCCGATCTTTAATGTTACAAATGCAAGTGAAACGGTAATATGGTATGCTGATGCACAGTTATCTTCATATGTTCACACCGGTGTTGAATTTCAACCTACAGATTCTGACGTGGGAACATATACTTATTATGTTGTTCAAGAAGGTGAATGTGTGAGTGCAAAAACAACAGTGTCGTTTGAAATTAATGCATTACCGGTTGTTGCTATATATGGACCAACCTCTCTATATGAAGATGATGCTCCTGCCACAATTACGGTATCTCCTTTAGGAGGTAGTTTACTTGGTTCAGGTTTATCGGGGAATATGTTTGACCCTGCATCTGTAATACCTGGTACGTATAATTTATCGTACACGTATTCTGATGCTAATGATTGTGAAAACTCAACAACTCATGCTATTCAAGTGCAAGAAAGAACATATGCTGATAGAACTCAATTAGGTGATACTATTGCTCGTGCTCAAAGTGTGTATAATGCAAATGAGTCTAGTAATGCGTTCACGCAATCAGCTAAAACTACCTTGAATAATGCAATAATAGCTGCTCAGTATTATTATGATAACTATCAAAACTATACTGAAGCTGAATTATTCGAACAAACTAATATTTTAAGTGATGCGATTCAAGATTTCTTGGATTCTCGAATCAGTACGGTAGATGTTTCTGGTTTAATTGCAAAAATAAATGAAGCACAAGGTGTATATGATGATAATTTAGCCAATCAAGGTACTGAACCGGGCGATTATCCTGTAGCTGCATTTACTGATCTTGATGATGCAATTTCTGATGCTGAGTTCTATGTTACTAATCCTCCTGCAACTCAAACAGAAGTCGATAATCAGATAGATATATTACAGGATGCGATTGATGCATTTTATGAATCAGAGATTCCTGTATCTGATGTTGTAAGTATTGAGGTTGCAGAGGCTACAGTTAATTTGGTTGTTGGTGCATTGTTTACTCCTGAGGTGACATTTACTCCTGACGGTGCTATCGGTGATATTCTTTGGGCAAGCTCAAGTAGTTCTGTAGCAACTGTTGTTGCTGCTACCGGAGTTGTTACGGCTCAATCAAAAGGGGTAACACAAATGACCGGAACATTGGCAAGTGACCCATCAATATCTGTTCAGTATGTTGTTCAAGTAAGTGGTATTCCAACAGTTACTAATATTGAAATTGCTAACGGAATTGGTGATAAGTTGATTATTACGTTCTCAGAACAAATGCAAGCTCCAACAAACGACATCTATACTGATCTTGAAGTGGTAGGACCTAACTCTAACCTTGTGGTTACTGATGTTGCCTTAGATCCAAATAATAATACAAAAATCATTGTTGATTTAGGAACAGTAATTAATAATCCTGATGAAATAATGGTTGTGTATTCTGGCACATCACTTCAGTCTATTGCCGGCTCACAAGTTGCAGCATTCGAACGTAGAATTGATGGCACATCTATTGATGCTGTTGCCGGAGTAAATGTGTTTGTATATCCTACAATAGCATCAAGTCAGGTTTATGTTGACGGTGTTGGTAGTGCAGAACAAATTTTAATAGTAACTGCAGAAGGTAAAACAATTCAAACTGTTCCGGTAACCGGAAATATGATTGCAATTGATATTGCAAAACTTGCTCAAGGAACGTATACTGTTCGAATAGATTTTGGAACAAAGACTGTTCAGGCTCGTTTTGTTAAAGAATAAATAATAGTATACAAATAATAGATTGCTCGATAAAAGAGGTTGTTGATTTTCAACAACCTCTTTTTTTTTATAACCTGAGTTCGATATAATTTTTTAGGTTCAGAACGCTTATAAATAGTGAGGTTCAATCAAAAATAATGAAATAATAACGGGTTATTTTAAATTATTTTTTGAGCTGAAGATTGCTGTTTATAAGGGAAAAAAGTATGCTTTGCATAAAAAATAGTTTTTCTGCGTTAAATTATTTCACAATATCTCGTTATTATTCAATAATTTGCCTTGATAAACAGCTTTTTATATTAATCGAGGACGAAGGACGAGCTCAGCGGAGCTAATCTGAACTCGAAAAATTACGTCGAATTCAGGTTTATATTGCTTGTGCTAAAAGTTATAATTTTTGAAGTCTCTGCCTGGAAAACTTCGAACTCAGGTTTCTAGACAAATCGAGAGTGATAGTTTACTCCAATACTTCGTGACAGTATGTGGGTGGTTTGGGCAGGGACAATATAACAAATCGTTAATAACTTTATAAGAATCTGTATTCTCGTTTTATATCTCTATAGTAATTTTGTATATAAAATGTACATATGAATAATACTCTTTTTGACGGATTAAACACGGAACAAAAAAATGCTGTCGAATGCATGAATGGTGCAAGCTTGGTTATTGCCGGTGCCGGTTCGGGAAAAACACGTGTGCTTACATGTCGTATAGCGAATCTTTTAGCTCATAATGTTCCTGCTCATGTAATTCTTTCGCTTACGTTTACTAATAAAGCTGCTCGCGAAATGAAAGAGCGTATTGCCGAAATGGTAGGTGAGGATATTGCTCGTAATCTTTGGATGGGTACGTTTCACTCAGTTTTTGCTAAAATTCTTCGCTTCGAAGCTCACCATATAGGATTTACATCTAACTTTACTATATATGATACGCAAGATTCTCGCAGTTTGCTCGGCAAAATTATAAGCGATTTGAAGTTAGAAAAAGATGCGTATAAACCAGCCGCAGTTCAATCTACAATATCAAAAGCAAAAAATAATCTGATTACTGCACAAACATATTCTCAAAATACAGATAATCATAAACGTGATGCGTATAATAAAATGCCTGAAATTCATGCAATATATACGCAATATCAAAATCGCTGTAAAAAAGCCGATGCAATGGATTTTGATGATTTGTTGATGTACACTAATATTCTATTTCGTGATAATCCTGCTGTTTTGCAAAAGTACCAAAAACGCTTTCAGTATATTTTGGTTGATGAGTATCAAGATACAAATTTTTCTCAGTATTTAATTGTGAAAAAATTGGCTGAACCTCAAAATAATGTCTGCGTTGTGGGTGACGATGCTCAGAGCATTTATTCTTTTCGTGGTGCGAAAATCGAAAATATATTTAAGTTTTCGAGTGATTATCCCGATTCGAAATTGTTTAAATTAGAACAAAATTATCGTTCGACCCAAACTATTGTCGATGCTGCAAATAGCCTCATTAAAAAGAATACAAAGCAAATTCCAAAACACACCTTTTCTGAACAAGAATTGGGCAATAAGATTTCTTTAATTGAATTTGCTACCGATATTGAAGAGGGGATAGGCGTTGCACGAGAAATTAAAAATCTTGTTGCAGACAGCGAATTATATAAAGATATTGCCGTGTTGTATCGTACAAATGCTCAATCTCGAATTCTTGAAGAAGCCTTAAATAAATTACACATACCATGTCAAATTTATGGTGGAACCTCATTTTTCCAACGGAAAGAGATTAAAGATATATTATCGTATGTGCGTGTGTGTGTCAATCCTAAAGATGAAGAAGCTATTTCTCGAATAATTAATTTCCCTACTCGAGGAATAGGGCAAACTACAGTTCAAAAAATTGTACTATTGGCCGAACGTACTAATATTTCTGTATGGGATGTGATTTCTAATATTGAGCTTGCCGGTGATGTCTTTAATAAAGGTACTATAAAACGCATTATTGAATTCCGTGAATTAATTCATTCATTCCGAAAAGATTTATCTGAAGCCGATGCATATGCATTACTTCAGAGAATAGTCGAACTGTCCGGTATTTATTCTTTCCTGAAATCGGATACTTCTATCGAAGGAAAAAATAAATTCGATAATATGCAAGAATTACTCAATGGTGCTAAAGAGTTTACGGATGAAGAAGAAGATGAAATATCTCTCGCTGATTATCTCGAAAAAATAGCCTTGTTAACTGATATTGATTCCGAAGATGATGAGTTTAATAAGGTTACTCTTATGACAATACATTCGGCTAAAGGACTGGAATTCGGACATTGTTTTATTGTTGGTCTTGAAGAGAATTTATTTCCATCACAAATGTCTATTGGTCGCCCGAAAGATGTGGAAGAAGAACGACGGTTGTTTTATGTTGCAATAACGCGTGCGAAGATGTCAGTGCATCTTACCTATGCTTTGTCTCGAAGAAAATGGGGGAATTTAACAGCTTCTACTGTAAGTCGTTTTGTTGAAGAGATAGACGCAGGTTTTATAACGGAAAAGAATACTTCAAGATTTTCTTCTCAGCCTACCCAAGAATCAACAATGTTTGCAAATTTTACTGCATTGCGAAAAGAAAAATCTCAGAACGACCGCTTTGCTCAGTTTAAACGAAAACAGAGTGCGGCGGCACAATCAAATACATCAAGCATTCCTCAGTTTGAACCCGATAATCCTCGAGATATTAAGTCGGGAACATGGGTGCTTCATGCTAAATTCGGCAGGGGCTTTGTTGAGTCTATATCGGGAACTTTTCCAGACAGTACTGCTGTTATTAATTTTGAAAATGGAGAGCAAAAACGTTTGTTATTAAAATTTGCGAAGTTAAAAGAAGTTTCGTAATGTGATTTTTTGATAAGTACATAAGTTTTGATAAAAAAATGTATGTGCAAGATATTATTTTTGTACTTTTGTAATAAATTAATATTGTGATAGAAATGGATTATAATACGACGCAAAAGAAAATCATTTTGCCCGAATATGGAAGAAATATTCAAAAGATGGCTGAGTATCTTTTCGAAATTGAAGATAGAGATGAACGGACGAAAGCTGCTCACGAACTTGTTTCTATTATGATAAATATGAGCCCGGCTGTTAAGGATACGAAAGATCATAAACAAAAAATATGGGATTTCCTTGCACAAATGTGTGAGTATAAGTTGGATATTGATTACCCTTTTGAAATCATGAATGTTGCGGAATTAGCTAATACTGAAAGATTACCGTATACAACCGGAAAAATTAAATACCGTCATTATGGTTTAATGATTGAGCGATTAATATCTGCAGCATGCGATTATGAAGAGGGAGAAGAGAAGGTGCAGCTGATTAAAATGATTGCTAATCATATGAAAAAGACATATGTTGCCTGGAATAAAAAATCCGTAAATGATTCTATAATTATTAATGATTTATATCATATATCTCAGGGTAAATTGGTTCTTGATGAAGACACTAAGTTGATGCACGTTGTTGTTGCACCACCTAAACCAGCTTCAAACAATTACGGAAAAAAGAAAAATAAAAACCGTAAGAAAAAATAAAATATGTCTGTTTTTAAAATAGTAGGAGGAAAAAAACTTTCGGG
Organism: Bacteroidales bacterium; assembly: GCA_027858745.1. Classification (GTDB taxonomy): domain Bacteria; phylum Bacteroidota; class Bacteroidia; order Bacteroidales; family UBA1715; genus JAQICB01. Next base: position 1,600 of record JAQICB010000139.1, on the reverse strand, counting down.
AGAGATTGTGCCACAAGGTGCAAAAAATGAAGCTTTACAGGTTATTTCTGCTGTTTTATTGACTTCGCAACAGGTTACCATTAAAAACATTCCCCATATTCGTGATGTGGTAAAACTCATAGAATTACTTTCGAGTTTTGGTGTTTCGGTAACAAAATTGAATGATACTGATTATACGTTTTGTGCTGATTCGGTAAACTACGATTACTTTTATACACCGGAATTTATAGAACAATCTACGTCTTTGCGTGGTTCTATTCTTATTGTGGGGCCTCTTTTAGGTCGCTTTGGTGAAGGCTTTATTCCAAGTCCCGGTGGCGATAAAATTGGTCGACGACGGTTGGATACGCATTTTATCGGCTTTCGTGATTTAGGTGCAGAGTTTTCATATGATGCTCATGCTTCTTCCTATTCAGTTAAAGGAAAGCATCTTAAGGGTGCATACATGCTTCTTGATGAGGCTTCGGTAACTGGTACGGCAAATATAATCATGGCTGCTGTTTTGGCAGAGGGGGTGACAACTATTTACAATGCTGCTTGTGAACCATATATTCAACAGTTGTGTAAAATGCTGAATTGTATGGGAGCAAAAATCACCGGAGTGGGTTCCAATTTGTTGCGAATTGAAGGTGTCACCGAATTAGGTGGTTGCGAACATACCATACTTCCCGATATGATTGAGGTTGGTAGTTTTATGGGAATTGCTGCAATGACAGGTTCTGAAATAACAATTAAAAATGTTTCGTTTCAAGATTTGGGAATTATTCCTCAAGCTTTTTCCCGATTGGGGGTACAATGGGAATTGCGGGGTGATGATATTTATGTGCCGGCTCAAGATTCGTATACTATACCTACTTTTATCGATGGTTCTATTATGACAATTTCTGATGCTCCATGGCCCGGACTAACTCCCGATTTGTTGAGTGTAATGCTCGTTGTTGCTACTCAGGCTGTAGGAAGTGTGCTTATTCATCAAAAAATGTTTGAAAGTCGCTTGTTTTTTGTCGATAAGTTAATTGATATGGGCTGCCAAATTATTTTATGTGATCCGCATAGAGCAACGGTTATTGGGTTAGGAAATAAATTTACTCTTCGAGCTACAACTATGAGTTCACCTGATATTCGTGCAGGTGTTGCTTTGCTTATTGCTGCAATGTCTGCCGAGGGAGTGAGTACTATTCATAATATCGAACAAATTGACCGAGGATACGACAATATCGATGGTCGCCTCAATGCTATTGGTGCGGAAATTGAAAGAGTAAAGTAAACCTTACTTTATTATAATTCGACTCTTTGATGTTATATCTGTCATATCATTAAACCGAAACCTGGAATAGGTTGCATTTCCTTTTTTACCCTTTACTTCTTGTGTTAAACGACCAATTTCAACGTTATTTTTATCAAACGCTTGTAGATAAAGTGTATCTTCAAAGTCCTTTTCAAATATTATATAAATTATGAACACATTATTTTTATCGTATTTTGAGGCTTAATAGACAAAAAGTAGGCTAATAATCTCCATAACACTTATTATCATTAGCTTTGGAGCAAATAAAAGCTTATGAATAAAAAAAGTGTATAAATTGTAACGGAATAAATA
>JAQICB010000057.1 GCA_027858745.1 Bacteroidales bacterium | reverse complement strand
CAATAGCTCGCTATTATTCAATAATTTGCCTTGATAAACAGCTTTTTATATCAACCGAGGACAAAGGACGAGCTCAGCGGAGCTAATCTGAACTCGAAAAATTACGTCGAACTCAGGTTCAAATACTTTTTGAGTAGTACAAATAAAATGAACTTTTCTTATACGAGTAGTTATATGGACGATATAAACATGTGCCGATAATTAACTATTACCAATCAAATGTTTTGAATTGCTAATACAATCAGGTAACTATAGACCTGAACTCAAAAAATCACGTCGAACTTAGGTTATAACCGACCAAGTACGAGGCTCAAAAAAATACTATACCGAAGGTGAAATTTAAACAGGTTAACACATAAGTTTTTTCCTCTATATTGTTATTTCTCTCCGCTCAACAATAAAAAAGGGGTTCAAAAAATCTTCTTGTGTATTGTATTTTAAAGCTTCATGTGTTTCCGCATTGTATGTTGTGCATCCTGCAGCACGTGCAATGGCGTCTCCGGCAGCAGTATCCCATTCGCAGGTTGGACCGAAGCGGGGATATATGTGTGCTCGACCGCTTGCTATCAAACAAAACTTTAATGAACTTCCTATGTTAACTGTTTGTGCATTAGGATGTTTTTGTTGAATTTCAGAAATATACTTTTCCGTTTCTTTTGATATATGTGAACGACTTGCAACAATATTGTATTCTCTGGTTTTTTGAAAAAATGGGAGGGGAGTAGCTTTTTGTATAATGTGTTCGTACCTGATTTCTGATAGTGAAATCGATGTGTTTTCAAGCATATATGAACCAACTTTGTGTAATCCAAAATAGAGGGTATCGTCCGCGGGAACATAAATAACACCGAGTATTGGTTCATGATTGTGTATCAAAGCAATATTTACGGTAAATTCGTTGTTTCGTGTAATAAATTCTTTGGTTCCATCTAAAGGGTCAACAATCCATACATAGTCCCATTTTTTTCGTTCTTCAAAGGCGGTATGAGATGTTTCTTCACAAATTATTGGAATGTTTGTTTTTTTGAGAATAGCTTCTATTTCGTTGCTTGCGGCAATATCGGCTTGAGTAACGGGACTGTTATCTGCTTTCGTTTCAACTTCAATCTCCTCAGATGTGTAAATTCTCATGATTTCTGTACCACCTTGCAAGGCTGCATATATTGCATGTTCTAGTAATTGTATGAGTTTTGAGTGTTTCATGTGTATCTTATTTTTAGAAGAGAATAGGGAATATTATTCAACATATATGATTAAGCCTTTAAGATATTCACTTTCCGGATGGTATAAATTAACAGGGTGACAAGTCGATTGGCTCATTTGATGCATAATTCGCACCTTTCTGCCTGTTTTTGCTGACGCTTCTAAAACGGAGCGTTTAAATTGTTCTTTGCTTACAGCTTGTGAGCAGGAAAAGGTACATAAAATACCGCCCGGATTAATACGTTCAATAGCTTTTTTGTTTAATTTTTTATAGCCATTAAGTGCGTTGCTCACAACCTGAGCATGCTTTGCAAATGCAGGTGGATCGAGAATGATGACATCAAATGTGTCTTCTGTTGTATCTAAGTATTCAAATGCATCTGCTACGAGTGCGGTGTGTTTTTGTGTGCCCGGGTAATTCAATGATATCGTTTCTTGTGTTAAGTCTATTGCTCGAGCTGAGCTATCTACAGATACTACCCGAGATGCATTTCCTTGGAGTGCATAGGCTGAAAAACCTCCGGTGTAGCAAAAAGTATTGAGTACGCTTTTGTGTGCAACATATTTTGAAATAAGTTCTCTATTATCTCGCTGATCAAGAAAAAAACCTGTTTTTTGTCCTTTTTCCCAATCTATAATAAATGTGTTTCCGTTTTCTTGTACCTGATTTCCGTGTATTTTCCCCCAGATAATGCCATCTTCTACTTCAATGTTTTTTGGAAGTGTTGCTGAACTTTTCATGATAATTGCCTGCAATTTTTCTCCTAAAATAGTTTGCAAAATTGAGCAAATTATTTCTTTGTTTTTATACATTCCAATTGAGTGCATTTGGAGAACAATATTTCCATTGTACCAATCCGCTATTAGTCCCGGCAAAAAATCCCCTTCGGAGTGAATTAACCGAAAACAATTTGTGCTTGAAAGATTGAATAAGCCTAATTGTGTACGGTAGTTAATAGCTCTTTTTATTCGGTCGAACCAAAATGTTTCTGAAATTTTTTCATCAGTAAAACTAAAAATCCTAACCGCTATAGGTGATGATTGATAAAAACCTGTGCCAAGATATTCAGATTTGTTATCGTAAACCGTAATAATTTCTCCCTCGTTTATGGTGCCCGATGTCTTTTTTATGGAACCGGAAAATACCCAGGGATAAAATTTACGAATATCTTTATCTTTTCCTGATTTGAGAATTATGTGATTCATATGATTATATTAATTGATTTTCATTTATCATTTCCGCCTTATCGCAGGTACGTGTAGCATCAACGAGCTTCCATAAACTTGTTGTATTATGGAGCGGTTTATAAATATTGTTTTAGCTGTAAATATAGTTGTTGACATACCCACGCATCGGTTGCTGCATACATTTGTTGTGATTCGGTCAATTCGGCTTGTTCCCAGTTAGATAGTTGTTGACGTTTTGAAATACGAAATCCAAGAACCATTGGGCATAAATTTTTTAATCCTACTTGTTCAATCGAAAGATCTTTTGCAATAGTTTGAATATCTATAAAATTTTCAGGAGTAAACCGACGGATTTTTTTTAAATATTTAATATCGTCATGAATGGCCGCACCAATTTTTAATATGTCTTTTGATTTTAAAAGAGAAATTAATTCTGAAGGAAAACCTGTTTTTTGTAATCGAAATAAAAATGCATGCTTGTCATCACTTAACTGGAGAAGTGATATTGAATGTGATATGCCTTTTTTGAACGAAGGCTTCGTTTCTGTGTCGAAACCAATCAATTCGCACTGAGTAAGATATTCGCAGGCAGCTTTTATTTTGTTCTCAGAATCAACAATATGTATTGTTCCGGGAAATGATTGCGAAGGGTAATCTTGAATATTTTCTTCGTATAAGTTAGTTATTGTTGGAAAGTGAGAAAGTTCTTTATTCATTGTCATTAAATTGTGTTGAAGTGCAATATAAAATGTTATGCAACTCGGAGATAATTGCGAGAGCTCGCGATCCCCAAAAAGTTTTAAAATTGAGAATACATTCGAAAATGGCATTGTCTTGTGCTTCTTCATTGCCATTTTTGTATCGTTCTATACAATCGCGAATGTCTTGGTAGATATCAGCAAAACATTCAGAAACACTTACACTTACCGTTTCACCACTTTCGTATGTGTCAGGTTCTTGAATTTCTAAAAAAGTGTTAAAATCAGATAGTTTTTGAGCAACATGCGATTCAACATAATTGTAATCTTCTTCCGTTACATATTGTTCGCTAAAGCCTTCAATATCAGAGTTTGGCTCTAATACTGATGTTTTAAGATAAAGCAAGCATAAAATTTTTTGTGATTTTGATATAAAATCTTTTTGATTGAAAGAATTTGTCTGCTCTAAAAACGCACAATATTCGGCGGAAACTGTTATGAAATCAAGAATTTTCGTGTCTGCCATATTTTATTTTTTTACAAAAATATGAAAACTCAGTATTTATTGTGCTGAAATTCATATTTCTTTCAATAAAAGAGATTTTTTTTATTTTATATCTGCAACAAATGATTTTTTCTTCTCACAACCTTGTTTCTTATTCAATCTTTCATAATTTTGTATGTTTTTAAGATACAGATATGATACATATAACGTTTCCGGACGGACATACAAAAGAATATAACAAAGGTGTTAGTCCTTTAGAAATTGCACAGGATATTAGTTCTCAGCTTGCACGCGAGGTTGTAGTGGCACGTGTCAACGATGAACTGTGGGATGTGATGCGTCCGATAGAGGAGGATGCTCGTATTTCATTACATAAATTTGATTCGAAAGAAGGAAATCATGCCTTTTGGCATTCTTCTGCTCATCTTATGGCAGAAGCACTTCAGGAACTGTATCCGGGTGTGCGTTTTGGTATTGGTCCTGCGATTGAGCAGGGTTTTTATTATGATGTTGACACCGGAGATAGGATGATAACAGATAAAGATTTATCTGTTATTGAAAATAAAATGATAGAACTTGCACGCAATAAAAGTTCGTTTACCCGTCAACAAGTTTCAAAAGCAGAAGCTATTGCATTTTTTAAAGATAAAAATGAGGATTATAAATTAGAGTTAATTAATGAACTCGAGGATGGTACTATAACGCACTACACACATGGTTCATTTACTGATTTATGTCGCGGTCCGCACATTCCAAGTACCGAAATTATTAAAGCAGTTAAATTGTTGAGTGTTGCCGGTGCATATTGGAGAGGCGATGAGAAACGGAAACAGTTAACTCGAATTTATGGTATTTCATATCCTAAAAAGAAATTACTCGATGAGTTCTTAGAAAAATTAGAATTAGCAAAACAACGCGATCATCGTAAGATTGGTAAAGAGTTGGAATTGTTTATGTTTTCGCAACGTGTGGGACAAGGGTTACCTATGTGGTTACCCAAAGGAGCAATGTTGCGTGAACGTTTAGAAAACTTTTTGAAAAATGTGCAACGAAAATATGGGTATTCTCAAGTAATTACTCCGCATATTGGTCAAAAAGAATTGTATGAAACTTCCGGGCATTATGCAAAATATGGAAAAGATTCTTTTCAACCGATTTTGACTCCGGAAGAAAAAGAGGAATTTTTATTGAAACCGATGAATTGTCCTCACCATTGCGAGATTTATAAAAATAAACCACACTCATACAAAGATTTGCCTATTCGTTTAGCAGAATTTGGTACGGTGTACCGCTACGAACAAAGTGGTGAGCTACACGGCTTGACTCGAGTGCGTGGGTTTACGCAAGATGATGCTCATATATTTTGTACACCTGAACAATTAAAAGAAGAGTTTTGTAAAGTAATAGATATAATCTTTTACATTTTTAATGCTCTTGATTTTAAAGAATTTGAAGCTCAAGTATCCTTGCGTGATAAAGAAAATACAGAAAAGTATATTGGTAGCGATGAAAATTGGGAGAAATCGGAGCAAGCAATTATTGAAGCCGTTCAAGAAAAAGGACTTGAAACTACTGTGGAGTATGGCGAAGCAGCATTTTATGGTCCGAAATTGGACTTTATGATTAAAGATGCAATCGGTCGAAAATGGCAATTAGGAACTATTCAAGTCGATTATAATTTGCCCGAAAGGTTTGATTTAGAATATATTGGTAGCGATGGGGCGAAGCATCGTCCGGTTATGATTCATCGTGCACCATTTGGTTCTTTAGAACGATTTGTTGCGGTACTTATAGAACATACTGCCGGAAAATTCCCATTATGGTTAACTCCGGAACAAGTTGTTGTGTTACCCGTGAGCGAAAAATGTAATGAATATGCTAAAAACATTTTGAATTTGTTAAATAATTCCGATATTCGCACCGTAATTGATGAACGAAACGAGAAAGTTGGTAGAAAAATTCGCGATAATGAGCTCAAACGTATACCGTATCTGCTTGTTGTTGGCGAGAAAGAGCAGAAAAATCAAACAGTTTCGGTACGAAAGCAAGGAGAAGGAGATGTTGGTGTAATGAAAATAGAAGATTTTATTTCTCATATTTCAACAGAAGTAGAGAACATGATGAATGGAAAAATATAATAATAAATAATAATTGTTTAATTAAAATTGAGGAGGACCGACTTATAGCACAGAATCGATTTAGAAGAAAACCGAGTTTATCTGATGAAATTGCAGCAAAATATAAAGTAAATCATCAGATTAGAGCATCTCAAGTTCGCTTGGTAGGTGAAAATATACCTATAGGTGTATATTCGTTATCTGAGGGTTTGCGTATAGCTGACGAAACAGAATTGGATTTAGTTGAAATATCACCAAAAGCTGACCCACCGGTATGTCGCGTAGTTGATTTTAAAAAGTTTCTCTATGAACAAAAAAAGAAACATAAAGAAATTAAGGCGAAAACTTCCAAAGTGGTAGTTAAAGAGGTGCGTTTTGGACCAAATACTGATGAACATGATTATCAGTTTAAATTACGACATGCTGAGAAGTTTTTGAATGATGGTGCAAAAGTGAAAGCATTTGTGTTCTTTAAAGGTCGTTCTATAATTTATAAAGACCAAGGAGAAGAGGTGTTGAGACGACTTATTGATGATTTATCTGAAATATCAAAATTAGACCAACAACCACGTCTCGAAGGAAAACGAATGATTATATTTTTGTCTCCTATAAAAACTAAAAAGAAAAATTAGTAAGTATTAATTAATAAAAAGGATAGAAAATGCCTAAAATGAAAACAAATTCCAGTGCCAAAAAGCGATTTGCCGTTACAGGTACAGGGAAAATTAAACGTAAAAAAGCGTTTAAAAGTCACTTGTTGACAAACAAGGAAACAAAACAAAAGCGTAATTTAACACAAACAACAACAGTGAACAAAGTTGATGAGAAAAATGTTAAATTATTGCTTGGAATGAAGTAAAATTAAATTAGTAGTAATAATGTGTGAGCCCCTAAGTTTCCTTAAATCATGGAACGCTTGCCATTTAAAAATGTAAATTATGCCAAGATCGGTTAACTCAGTAGCGTCACGTGCGCGAAGAAAGAAAATTTTAAAACAAACTAAAGGGTATTATGGTGCACGTAAAAATGTGTACACTATCGCAAAAAATGCCTTAGAAAAAGGTTTATTGTATGCGTATCGCGATAGAAAAACGAAAAAAAGAAATTTTCGTTCATTATGGATTCAACGTATTAATGCGGGAGTTCGTCAGTACGACATGAATTATTCTCAATTTATGGGTGCTCTTTCAAAAAAAGATGTGAAACTTAACAGAAAAGTGCTTGCTGATTTAGCAATGAATCAACCTGATGCATTCAAAGCGGTCGTTATGTTTGCACAAAAAAAATAATTTGTAATTAACACTTACCAAAAAGGGGAAGCAAAACTTCCCCTTTTTTGTATATAAAAATTTGATATTATGAATATAGCTCTTATTGGTTTTGGTAAAATGGGGCAAGAAATTAAAAAAATTGCTCTTGAACGCGGACATACGGTGCCACTTGTTATTGATATTGATAATAATGAAGATTTAACAGTTGAAAATCTCTCGAATGTTGATGTTGCAATAGAATTTACTATTCCTCAATCGGCAATAGATAACTATAAAGTGTGTTTTGAAGCACAAGTTCCTGTTGTCTCTGGTACTACCGGATGGCTCGATCAATATGATGATGTTGTTGATTTATGTTCAAAAAATAAATCCGGCTTTTTTTATGCGTCTAATTATAGTCTCGGGGTAAATTTGTTTTTTGCCGTAAATAAATATTTGGCTGAGTTAATGAATAATTTTCCTGACTATGATGTTGCGATGGAAGAAATTCATCATACTCAAAAATTAGATGCTCCAAGTGGAACTGCCATTACTCTTGCAGAAGGGGTTCTCGAAAGTATCGACCGAAAAAAGAAATGGACTTTGCAGGAATTTTCTAATCCTTCTGATTTTCAAATTGTAGCAAAACGCCTCGGTTCGGTACCGGGAACACATACCTTAACGTATGATTCTGAAGTTGATAGTATTGAAATAAAACATACGGCAAAATCTCGTAAGGGCTTTGCATTAGGAGCTGTTCTCGCTGCTGAATTTATGAATAAGAAGCAGGGGGTTTTTGGTATGAAAGATTTATTGGGACTGTAATATACTATTATTATATTTTTACTGTTTAGACGTATATATAAAAAAATACATAATAATTAATCTCTTTTATGTATTTTTGATTCTTAATTAATACAATACATCAATGAAAAAGTTTTTTCAGAATAAATGGCTTAAATTTTCTTTAGTAAGTATATTGTATATTCTGTGGGTTATATGGTTGCAAAATTTTTGGTGGCTTTTTGGACTCATTATTATTTTTGACTTATATATTACTAAAAAGGTACCTTGGGCATTTTGGAATGCTGTTGAACCCCGAAATAAATTTCAAAAATGGCTGCTAGGCTGGGTCGATGCTATTATTTTTGCAGTGATTGCAGCATCATTTATTCGTTTATTTTTCTTTGAAGCATATACAATTCCAACCTCTTCTATGGAAGGCACCTTGTTGGTTGGAGATTTTTTGTTTGTCAGTAAATGCAATTACGGTCCACGTACTCAAATGACTCCATTGTCATTTCCGTTTGTGCATCATTCTATGCCTTTTTCTAACAATATGACAAAATCGTATAGTGAGGCATGGAAGTTTCCTTACCATAGACTTGCAGGTTTTGAAGAAATTGAAAATGATGATATTGTTGTTTTTAACTTTCCTGCCGGCGATACCGTAATTCTTACTCGTCAGGCTCAAAGTTTTTGTCAGATAAAGCGAGATTTTCCCAATATTCCAATAGATCCTGTTAATAATAGAAGATATGAAATGCTGAGAGAAAAATATGATGCATCCGAAGATGTTTTTTATGCATATTTTAAAGATTCTATAATTTCAAGACCGGTCGATAAACGCGAGAATTACATTAAACGCTGTGTTGCAATTCCGGGAGATACCTTAGAGGTAATTCACGGAAATGTATTTATTAATGGAAAAGAACAGAAAGAAATAGAAGGAAAGCAATTCAGATATCTTGTTGAAGTTGAGGGAAAACGAATAAGGCGTATGCCCGAACTCGGTATCCGCGAATATATGGAGACACCCAATGGGTATTTGGCTTTGCTAAACGAGGAGAAGTATAATTTGTTATCTTCTTTTTCGATTGTTAAAGATATTCAACGTTTTCGCGAAGGTCTTAAAGGTAGGAGAGACCATAACTGTTTTCCGCATCACCCCAATTATAAATGGAATAAAGATTTTATGGGACCACTTGTTATACCAAAAGCTGGTGTTACTGTTAATCTTACTGTCGATAATTTACCATTGTATAGACGTGTTATTGAAGTGTATGAAGAAAATGATTTACGGGTAGAAGGTTCCGATATTTTTATTAATGGAGAAAAGGCAGATTTTTATACCTTTAAAATGGATTATTTCTGGATGATGGGAGATAATCGCGATAATTCTCAGGATTCTCGCTATTGGGGACCGGTTCCGTATAATCATATTGTCGGTAAAGCTACAATTATTTGGCTTTCATTGGATGATAAGGGTGTGTTTCCATTTAATATTCGATGGAACAGATTGTTGTCGTTTGTCCATGAAGATTAAATATGAATCTGATTGTTTCAACAACATATTTGCCTCCCGTAAGTTTTTTTGTACATTTTTGCCGTGCTTCGCAAGTGTATATCGAAGCTCATGAGCATTTTGTGAAGCAATCGTATAGAACACGTGCATCAATTGCTACAGCACAAGGGAAAAAGGATTTAATTATTCCGGTTATTCGTCCGCATGGTTCGAAAAGTATGATTAAAGATGTGTTGATTTCGTATGATGAGACCTGGCAAAAAACACACTGGCATGCAATAGAATCAGCATATAATACCTCACCATTTTTTGAATTTTACCGTGAATATTTTTACGAGTTTTATACAAAAAAGTATCGGTATGTATGGGATTGGAATCATGACATACTTCAGGTTTTGTTACAGATTCTTTCAATACATACAGAGATTACAGAAACCGATGAATTTATTCATACATACGATTCTCAATCTATCGATATTCGATACAGTCTTTCTCCAAAAGTATCTTTAGATATTAAACACCCGTCTTATATTCAGGTTTTTGATGATACAAATGGATTTATTTCGGGACTTAGTATTTTAGATGTACTCTGTAATTTGGGTCCCGAAACCTCACTATATTTAAAAGAGTTGTCACAACAAATATAAGAGATGAAAATATTATTGCTATCAGACAGTCATTCTTATATAGGAACAGAAGTGCTACAAAGAGCCGAGCTGGTAGACGAAGTATGGCATGCCGGTGATATTGGAGATGTTTCTGTTTTGGAGTCACTCCAACAATGTGCTCCGGTGCGTGCCGTTTATGGAAATATTGATAATACCGCAGTGCGAAGTCAATGTCCCGAAAATTTAGTATTTATGGTTCAGAATCTGACAATTCTCATCCGACATATTGGAGGATATCCCCGAAAATACACGCCGGAGTGTAGGCAGCTTATTGGCAAATATTCACCCGATATTATTGTTTGCGGTCATTCTCATATTCTAAAAGTAATGCAAGACGCACAACACAAGGCTTTGTTCATAAATCCCGGTGCTATTGGGAAATTTGGCTTTCATGCTGTACGAACAATGATAGAATTTGAAATAAACAATTCGGTACCGCAAAACATGAAAGTTATTGAATATGAGAAAAAAATGTAGGGTTTTGGTATTTTTAATTGTTGTTGTGTGTATATATTAATTTATTTATAATAAATTTGATTTATAATCAACAAAAATGTATTTTTGTTAAACTAATGGGGACTTCTATAATTTAACTCATTGTCAGTTAAATAATTATACCTATATTTGGGCATAAATAAATACAAAATAAAATGACAAAACAGGTATATAAATCAAAAGGCGAAAAAGGATT
>JAQICB010000044.1 GCA_027858745.1 Bacteroidales bacterium | reverse complement strand
GGATAAATTTTATTTAGCAGATAATGAAAGTTATTTAAACACACTTGATTCTCTCGAGTGGGGAGGTGGATATTTAATTTATGTAAGCGAAGCGTGTAGTTTGGAGTGGTAAAAAATATCCATATTTACAATTTAGGGCAGGTTATTTTCATACATTTTTTTTATAGGATACAATTATGTATGATTCCAAACAGACATAATATGGCTTTTATAGCATGAGTGTCTGTTTTTTTTTGGTTATAATGCTAATAATCTGTGGGTATCTGTGGTATCTGTGGTGAAAAATAATGCTTAATGCTTAATGATGAATGCTTAATGCTCTGTGGCTCTTTGAGGTCTTTGTGGTGAAAATAGATATTAGTTTAATTACATTTCGGCCTGTTCACTTGACCTGTCATCCTGAGCGGAACGAAGTGGAGCGTGAGGATCTCGGGATTTAAAATGGTTAAATATTATATACTCTGTGGGTATCTGTGGTTATCTGTGGTGAAAAATAATGCTTAATGATGAATGTCCTGTTAATACACCAAATAAGGTGCTCATTTTGAAATTCGTAATTTGATTATCATATTGACGGACGGTGAAAAAACCATCTCATAGCTACACCTATTATTTACTTTTCCATACTTTTCAACAATCAGTTTTTTACTCTTGTATATTTCGTACCTTTGGTTTGAACTAATTATATTGTTGCAATGGAATTACGAACATTATCTCCCACAGCCGATACCACCGTACTCGAAGCCGAAATCGATTGTATGGTGTATGAACTGTATGGCTTGACGGAGGATGAGATTAAAGTTGTGGAGGAGGGGGTGAAATGAGTGAAATAAATATTGCTATTTTAAAACAGTATGAAAATTTTATTAGAAATAATCTTAATTCTATTGTTCAAAAAATCAATAAAGAAAAACTTAGTATAAATGGTGTTTCATTTTTAACTAAAATAAAAGAAAGATTAGGTTTTGATGATGAAAACGGCTGGAAATTTTTGACCACTTCTTTAGATACAATAGGAGATTCATTATTTGCAATAGAAACTTTCATAAATAATAAAGTTGATAATACAAAAACAAATATAACTGCAGAAAATTATCTCAGGCTTTATGGATTACTTAGTGCTGTTTATATTCAGCAAAAAGCCATATTAAAATTAGCTGATTTGTTTAAAATAACAGAGTATAAAAATATAAAGAAAGATTTTGACAATCTTAAAATAACATTTTTAAGACATTGTATCTCTGCACATCCTATAAATTATAATAATAATGGTAAAAAAGTAAGTTTCAAAATAGATCGAAATTCAGTTAATAATAAAGAAATATTATGTGTTAGAGATGACTCAAATAATGTGAAAAAATATAATGTTTTTAATTCACTTAATGATTACACAATTCAAGCGGAGCGAAGTTTAGAATTAATAAGTAAGAAACTTATTTTAAATTGTTATAAGGTAAATAAAGAAAAGTATGATGATTCAATTATTATATTAAACAACATTAAAAACGCAAAACATACCATATCATGCGAATCACAAAAGTAAAAGTAAAAAACAAAACAGTGTTAATGCACCGAACAACCACGCAAAGTGATTTGGTGTTTGATACGGAAAAGAATAAACCGATAACAGAACAGCTCTTGCCGGATGAAAAAAGAGCTAGTTTTTTGTTGAGTATAAAAAATAAAACGATTCTTAAAAAGGATTATGTTCAAAAACCTCTGTGTGAATCATGCAAGAAAAAAAAGAAAGAGGAAAGATTTTGCGATAGTTGTGTTCAAAAGAAGAATTACCTTTTAGAAATTAAAAAGAAAAATGGATTACATGATTATATTACATATATTATAGAAAATACATTATATGATAATCACAAATTTGTTTCCTTACAAAATGCAACAAAAGATGATATTCGTTTGTGTTTAAATCCTCGGTTTCAACAAGAGTTTACATATTACACAGATAAAGATAATAAAGAAAAAAAAGGATTTAATCTTGTTGATTTGTTATTTACATTTAAGGATACAAAAGATTATTCTGTATTAGCTCCCTACAAAGAATGGGCAGAATGGTATATTAAAACAAAAAGCGAAAAGCTCATACAATCAGTTACCAAAAATATTATTCCTGTTTCTGAATCACAGTACTCTAGTACCCGAAAAAAGGCATTGCAAAAATGGAAAGATGAGTTTTTGAAAAATGGGACTTTACATTTGAAATGTAAACATTCCACATATCAGATTGATGCTCTTATTTCTGATTTACAAAAAGAACCTGTTGAATATAATGATAAAGGATTTGTAAATAATAAAAACGAGTATCACAGAAACTTAAAAAAAGCTTTGCAAAAGCATCAATCCGAAAGGGTGTTTGGGAAAGCAGATAATCCTAAAAAGGAAAACAGAGAAAATGTTCAATTACAAACCTACCATGCAGAAATAGTAAAATATCTCGAACATTATTTTTCGGTAAAACGCTCAAACAGAAATAATACCAAAGATGATGTGCAGTATTATTTAGATAAAAATACTATAAAAAGCACTATACTAAAACAATTAGAAAATGCTATGCGAAATTTTCTCCTGCAAGAGGGAAAATACAATTTTCATAATTTAACTGAAACGACAGATAGCGATACCTTATCTCTCATAAAACAACGTGAAGCCTTTGTGCTTAATTTAATAAGCGTTTGTGCTTTTGCATCAAATAATATCAGAAACATTGTTGATACAAAACAGATAAATGATATTCTTGGTAAAACAGAACTTGAAAATAGTTTGGAAAAAAACAGTATTAATACAGAACTTTTTCAATTCTTTTTTAATTATGAAAATGAACTTTTACCAGAAAAAAATAATGATGCCAAATGGAAAGAAACTATGTGGGCAATGCGTAGAGCCGTTCAAAAAATACGGAACAATATAATTCATTATGAAAAAGATGCACTCAATACAGTTTTTTTTGTTGAAACATTTGAAAATGAGGATACCGATACAACTAATTATACAGATACTGTATATAAGGATTATTTATGCAAAGATATTGCATCCCTCAATGAATCATTAGCTACGCAATTAACCATGAATGGCGTACTCGAATATTATAATATTGACCTACTACAGAAAATATTTGAAAAATGCTCATTTAGTCTCATTCACACGCATATTCCTTTTACACCGGGATTTAAAAAAACATATAAACAAGGATGCAATTACCAAGAGGGCGATGATAAAAAAAACAGTTTGGAATTAGCATATTATATGCCACGAAAAAAAGAACATGAAGATAAAGAAGAGGCGAAACAGTT
This sequence comes from Bacteroidales bacterium, assembly GCA_027858745.1. Lineage (GTDB taxonomy): Bacteria > Bacteroidota > Bacteroidia > Bacteroidales > UBA1715 > JAQICB01. The sequence continues at coordinate 12,086 of JAQICB010000044.1, read as the reverse complement.
TGAAGCACGGTATTTCATGCTGAAATTACTATACAAGAATATGTTTTTGCCATATTTTACCGATGAAAAAAATAAAGAGCCGTTTAAAAAAGCTGTTGATTTTGTATTGAAAAATAATAAAGACAATGCTCAAAATAATGATAAAAGAAATAACCACAAGTATGCTTTTAATGGTATAAAACAAATAAAAAACGAAAAAATAGAAGACTATTTAAAACAGACGCAAAGCAATATAATACACGAGTATAATAAGAAAAAAGAACAACAAGACAAACAAGAACAAGAGGTTCGGCACAATTTCGAGAAATTTTTATTACAAGTGTTTATTAAAGGTTTTGATTCATTTTTGCAAAAAAAATTCCCTGATAAGTGTATTAACAATACACAAAACCAGTTTGAATATGATATAAACACAAAAGAAAAAAATACAGAAATTGAAAAGAGGAAAAATGCAATCAAAGATAAATGCACAATCAACACACTTTATGTTAAAAAAGAAGAAGGTAGTCATATAGCATTTTATGTATTATGCAAATTATTAGATGCAAACTACCTTAGTACTTTACGAAACGAATTGATAAAATTCAGACAGTGTACTAAAAACGATGGAGAATTTGCATATAACCATTTATTAGAAATTATTGAAATATGCCTTTTACAGGCAGATGTAGTAAAACCAAAATTAATAGCAGATAAACATAAACACAATAACGATATAACAGCTTTTATAGAATCTTCGGAATCTTTAGAGGAATTTGGAGAAGTGTATGTGCAAACAGATGAACAGAGTCCTGTTGTACACAAAAGTATTGCATTAATTAAAAAATATGGCACATACGAATTGCTTACAAAACTAATAAAGCAACACAATGATTTTACAATTAAAAAATCAGAATATGAAGAATGGAAAAGACTTAAAGAAAAAATAAATACAGATATAAATACACGAGTTAAAATTCATGAAGAATGGGTGAAAACAGATAAAAAACAGATAAAAAAATTCTTTGATGAAAATGCTGAAACATATCAAAACTTATGCGATGAAATTGGCAGCTACAATTGGTTAGACAACAAACTACACTGTGAGCACCTCCGTAAATTACATAGTTTAATAATTGAAGTATTGGGGCGTATGGCGGGTTTTATTGCATTGTGGGAAAGAGATTTTGTAATGCTTGATGCACAGCGAAAAGAGGATGTGTATCAGTTAGTTTCGTTTTTTAATTTTAGAGAACGATTACAAGATTTTGAAAATTCAAAATCAGTTAAAGATATTGTTGAAGAAACTGTTATAAAACGAAATGACAATAAAGACACTAAAATAGCAGAATCTGAACGAGAAGAATTAAAAAATTGTATAGTACAAAAGAGGGGATATTATAAGAACATTTTCTTTTTAGGAAACTCAAATGTATTTCCTTCCCGAAACCATATTGCACATTACAACTATCTTACAAAAACAGCCGAAAAATCAATAATTGAATTAATACAAGAATTACGTGCCTTACTTTGTTACGACCGGAAATTAAAAAATGCTGTTACTAAATCTATTATAAAAATATTTGATAAGCATGGTATGACACTTAAATTTAAATTTAAAAATAATCATGAATTAGCATTACAAGACATTAAACCAAAAGAGATTACACACATGAAATCAAAAGACATTAAAACAAAGCAAGTAAGTAAAGAGTATTGCGATATGTGTGAAAAATTACTACGATTAAAAAAATGATTGATTTTGTTGTAAAGCACAGAAAAAAAGTGCATTTTTACATCTCACGTTCTTTGATATATATCTGATATAAAAGGAGTAACAAACAGTATGGTGAAGACTATCCCAATTTTGAAGGGAACTACAACGGTAATCAGTAGCCAAAAATTCCGATAATTGGTGAAGACTATCCCAATTTTGAAGGGAACTACAACAAACTTCGCTTGTTCATAAAAATTTTCCATGGTGAAGACTATCCCAATTTTGAAAAAAGCTTAATTCAAGGTTGAATCCATCAGGAAACTGATACATAAAAAAATACTGAATACTCTGTGGTTATCTGTGGTATATGTGGTGAAAATAGATATCAGTTTAATTACATTTCGTGCACAAAGAACTGCCTGTTCACCAGACCTGTCATCCTGAGCGGAACGGAGTGGAGCGTGAGGATCTCTGTCAATAATGCTTAATAGATATAAGGTAAAAAGAAAAATTGTTTAATAGAAAATTTATGCTCGAAAATAAAATGGACTAATCTGAAAAATAATGATTAATAGTTGTCCGTAAACTAAACGTAATATCCCGTTCCTTTTCCGTTTTTTTATACAATTAAGGTTTATTTTTCTGTGGTTTAACAAAACAGACACGTTACGACATTTCCGTATTATTATGATAATTTAACATAAAACACACAATGTTATATTAATATTGTATATTTAACATATATAATATTCAGTAAATCAATACGATATATTTTTTAAGAATTGAGATGTGTAACCTTATTGCATGTCTTTTGAAGCAATTTTAAACAAGGCAATCATTATTTTCTTGTATTATTATATTTAATTTTTTGCGTCAATTTCTTAAATATATTTATATGAATATTTTTTCTCTCTATCGTTTAAGTCGGGAATCTTTTCTGTTGGTATTAATACTATTATTGTGTACTGTTGCTCAGGCTCAAAATCCCATACAATTACAAACTCAGGATGTGTTGTATGCTACAGATATTTCGGATAATCAGTTTACAGCTCATTGGTCGGCAGTTGAAAATGCTTCCGGTTATATTGTTCGAGTATTTTCTGACAATACCGAGGTGCAATCTGTTTCTGTTTCTGATGCCTCTCAATTATCGGTGGTGTGTGATGCTTTGTCGCCACATTCTGAATATACATTTTCGGTAGAATCGGTGGGGGATAATGTGCATTTTTCGAATTCTGAAGAGTCTGCACAATCTGTTCCTTTCAGAACCATATCTTCGGAGGCTGTTGAACAGTGCGAAACGGTATTGTATAATACGGATTTTACAGATTGGACTGCAGGTGTTCCGACGTCTTCAAATTATTCAGTTATTACCTCCGGTGCCGGAAAAGATTTTCAGTGGAGGTCTGATTTTATTGCTGATCCTACAGGCGATGGTTTTTTGGAAATAGAAGGAAATAACAGAGATTTAATATGCAAACCGCTGACTTTTATTGAAGGTGGATATATTACATTTCGCATTACAAATAATGAATCCGGTAGTAAATCAGTAAGTTTACGCGGTAGCGATGACGATGAAAATATTCTTACTGAAGGCACCTTGGTTGATTTTTATAATCCATCAAATCCAGCACCGGCAGTTATTTTGGGCACAAATTCTATTGATATTCCACGCGAATCCACATATGATGTAATAATGAAATTGCCGTCTTCTGTTTCGGGAGAGAAAAATCTTATTCTTAATGCTCGTGGTGTGTTTGATGATTTTTCTGTACACACCTATGCCGGAACAAATTCTTTGATTTCTTCTGATGTTTCAGAAACGGGATTGTCGTTTGCTGCTCTTACGGGAGGAAATTATGATATGAAATATACCCGCATTTCTGCTTGTAATTTAAGTTCTGACATTTCGGTTGAAGTTGTTGCTGCCGGTAATTGTGATGATGTCGGGAGGTTTTCTGTTCCGCAACAAACAATTTCTTATTTAAGTGCTGAGCATGGGGTCTTAATTCCGGTTTTGTATACTTCTTCTGTTGTTAGTGGTGTACATTGTGCTACATTACGTGTTTCAGACGAACAAAACAATGAGATTTTTGTTAACCTCTCCGGTGTAAGCACACCTGATCAGGAAAATCCGGTTATACTTACAGAAAATAATACAATTGTCTTTTCCACATCATTAATTTCGAAATTTTCAAAATCACTATCAGTTATCGGGTCACAATTAACAGATGATGTGGAAATTGAAATTACCGGTCCTGATGCACAATATTTTTCAATATCTGAACATACTGTTTCTTCTGATAGTGCGAATAGTAATGGAAAAAATATAATAATTACCTACACCGGTGGCATTGAATCTCCGGAAGAACATACGGCACGTCTTATTCTTACAAGTACGGGTGCAAATCAGGTGGAAATTCCTTTGTCCGGACAAACATTTTCGGTACAACCCACATTATATACATTAATTCTTATAACAGAACCTTCTCAGGCAGGAGTTATTGAAAGGGATATTTCGGGACTGGAATATGCACGAGGAACGCAGGTGGAAATTTCTGCAATACCGGAATCAGGATACCGGTTTGTACGGTGGACTGATATTACAGATTTTTCTTCGACACGTTCTGTACGAATGAATTCAAATATTATAATAACAGCAGTATTTGAAAAAGGAGAATCTGTAGATGTTTCTTCGGATGAATTGACTGCGTATAATCCTGATGCTTCAACAATTACCACAACAGCTTTTGTGGCTCATTGGTCCGAAAGTGAATCGGCTTTTCAATATACAATTCGTGTATATGATTCGGAAGATAATCTTGTGCAATCATATGAAACGACTGAACAGTCAATAACAATAGAAAATTTACCGGAAAATTCTTCATATACATATCAGGTAGAAACTGATACCGGTGAACGTTCTGAAATATCAGGGCCATATATGCTTACTCCGGATGAGAGCTTGTTTCCGGCTTGCGGCGAATAATTACTTTTATTAATTGAAAAAACAGAAATTATGAAATATACTTTTTTTAACAAAAAAATATTCAGCCTTGTTTTGCTATGTTATTCCACATTTTCCTTTGCTCAAATGGATTTGCGGTATTCAATTAAGGGACAATATGATGTAACCATGATTGGTTCAATGGTTTTGCAACCGGTATGGCTTAATTACGAAAATTCAACAGCAGATTATCTCGATGTTGTACGTTCTGTAACAAGCGAAGAGCAAATGGCATCAGGAAAAATGTTATCTCTTAATAATGAATTAGGAGGAGCGAGGGGAATCGATCAAACAGAAAATTCTTTACAAATGTTGGCTCCTGCCGCATCTTTATCTTCGGATGGAAGTAAAGTTAAAACAGCTCTTGCATATGCTGATTGTGACGAAGATGCATCAACATTTCAATCTTCTGCAGCATATCTCGATTTTGGTTCGAACATGGCATGTACATATGTGAAAAAAGCATATTTATACTGGGTCGGAGCTCAGGGAAGTTCTGTGACATATGCGTCCTATCCTGATATTCCGACTATGCGGTCGCATACAGGAGGGGAAACAGGAGTGGTAAATGAACAAAAAAATACTGTTCTGTTTAAAGCTCCCGGTGATGCTGCGTATTCTTCAGTGTCAGGAACAATTATTAATGATGAAACAGATACGTATTCCTGTGTTGCTGATGTAACTCATTTGGTAGAAAATAAAATGGGAGGATTATATTGGGTTGCAAATGTGCAATCTGCAACTAATGAAACTTCAGCATCATCCGGCTGGGCATTAATAGTTGTATTCGAACCACCGAATTGTCCTCCCCGAACTATAAAAATATGGGACGGATTGGTTGAAGAAGGTACAAATGTGACATTTAATTTTGAACCGGGAGAAGTACCTGCTGCCGGAAATTCTATTTCGTATTTAGGTTTTGGAGGAATTGATACTGAAGATTTAGCATTCAATTTAGATGCTGATATTTCGAAAGCACAGGCTTCGCAGATACAATTTAATTCTGATGCAGCTCCGGCTGTAACTATTCAACCTTTTACTGATGGCGACCAGGAGGGATATGTTTTGTACGATAATGATGGCGATTTGTTAACAAACAATGCACGAGACGGTCTGGTCTCTTCTCAGATAACAGCTTGGGATAAGGAATCTAATGTAAATGGAAATCAAATTACTCGTATTCCCGATATAAAATATACTTGTGGATTTGATGCTCACCATATGAAACTCCCTTCGGGAGCTATTGGCCCCGGTGCCTCAAGTGCTGTAATGACACTCCCTGATGAGCAATATGGCAGTTCGTTTGCGTTTTTTGCATATATGGCTATAGAAACCATGCAACCACGGTTAATCATGAACAAAACTGTTTCTCATGACTACATCGGACTTGATGAAATTGTAACGTATAATATAAAAGTTTTAAACAAAGGTGGTGCTGATTCTCGTGAAAATAGTAATACATATATTATTGATGAACTCGATCTTTCCGTTGATTTTGTGCCCGGCAGTATTCATTATTATGATAAAAATGGTACAGAAATATCGGATTCTCCCGGAGGTAGATCTCCGATTGTGTCGGGGCAAGGAACTGATAATGAGTCGTTACAGTTTTTTGTGCCTGTTATAGAAAAAGCAAATGAAACAACATTTCAACCTGCTGATTCTGTTACCATTACTTTTTCTGCTCGTGTTAAAGGAATGAATCGTATGGATATATGGAATAGCGGTTGTCGAAGAACAATTCAAAATATGTCTACAATATATTATGATACTGAGGAGGGAAAAATATTGCAAAGCGAAAGTAATACAGAAAATGGTTGTGGAGGAGGAGACACCTATGCTTCTACCTATGTTAATGATATACAACTCGATGAATATATTACAAAATCACATGAGTTTGTAGTTGATATAAAAGAAAAACTGATGGCAGATCCTCATGTAACAATAGTAGACATGGTTCGTTCGGTTCTTGTTGATTCAACAGCAGATAATGAATATAATGCAATTACTGAGGAAGAAGCACAACAATTTGTTATTACTGATACAGATGGTTTTCCAATTGAGGAAAATATGGAATTTTCATCTGATGTATTTGAACAAACATATATGGCTACAGCTGATGTTAGTACTAATGAATATGATTGTTATGAAACCTTTACCCTTACTTTTTTGGTTGTTCATATCCCTCACATGCTTAGTGAAGGAATACATCTTGAATGTGCTGAAACCGAAACCGGAAAAATCAATCTTTCATTTACTGAAGGAGGAAGTGGTTTTGGTGCAACGGTAATACGGGCTTCAGACGGAGAGAATGTGTTTCGTTCACAAACTCCGCCGGGTAAAGTTGAGGATATGTACACGATAGGATATTTACCGGCTGATACGTATTATGTGTTTATGGATGTGAATGGTGTTGTGTATCAAACAGACACTGTTGTTTTAACCGATCCGGAACCTCTTGTGGCTGATATTTCTGGTTCGGCAGAGCTTTGTGTTGGAGAAGAAGCTATTTACACAGTTACTTCCTCTACATCAGGTACTTTTGAGTATGCCTGGAAAATTTCGTATGACAATGGAACAACATGGCTCGATTTATCTGAACATGCCGATTCACTTTCAATGACAATTTCAGACACTGCTGTTTTGCGTGCATATGTGTGTGCCGGACAATGCAGTGCATATGATGATGATACAGTATACACTAAACCGACTGTTGATATACCGGAAATTACACTTCCGGATGCAGTATGTGAAGGTAATGGTTTAGATTTACCAATGGTATCTTTAGCAACAGATGAAACACGTATTTTTTCTGAAAATTGGAAACTAAATGATGAAATATATGCTCCTGGTGGTGATGCTGTTACAGGTAATCCAGTATCAAATATTGATAACGGAAAATGGTTACTATATGAAGTTGAAACAGATTGTGGTATAGTACTGGATACCCTGGGTAAAATAACAGTAAATTCAATACCCGAAATTACAAATATTGCAAACTGCGATACAATTTGTTCCGGAGAAAACTTTATAATAAATCTTACTTCTGATATTGAAAACACAGAATTTTCATGGTCAACACATGCTGATATTAATCTTTCAGGATATGCTGATTCCGGAGAAGGAGCACGTATAAACGAAAGTCCCGAAATAACGCAGGAAACTGTTGGGGTGATAACGTATAGAGTTACGCCACAAGCTCAGAATTGTGTTGGTGATTCTACCGAGTTTATTGTAACAGTAGCAGCACTACCACATGTTTCATTAGAAATGCCTCAAACAGAATTTTGTGATTACGATACAAATCATGTTCAAGTTACAGCAAACGTACTTCCGGATGGTATTTCAGAAAACGGAAATGGAATATGGAATACAACAGCAACATATATAAGTAAAACAACAGCTTCTTTTACACCTCAAAGCAAAGGAGCCGGTACATTTGATATTAGTTATAGTTTTGAAAGTTCCTTTGGTTGTATATCAGAAGAAAAAAATCAGGAGGTAACAATTCATGAAGTTCCTGATATATCACTCGAAGCTAGTACCAATCATGTTTGTGAACAAGGAGCAAACAGTTCAGAAATAACCTTTAATACCACCGGTGTTTCAGAAAATGGTACTGTGCAATTTTATAGTGAAACAGCAGAAATTGATTCATTAACCGGAACATTAATTCCTCAGGAGAATAACATTGGTATTCACACTGTTTCCATGATTTATGAAAATGTACATGCATGTGCAGATACCGCAGAAACACAGATAGAAATACATGCCTTACCAAAGGTTAATTTTACTGATATTTATAAAGAATTATGTTACAATGCCGGTGCAATGGATGTAAATGTAACACCGGAAATAAATACTTCAGAAACATACACATTTTTGGGGCTTACATCAGAAATTCCAACGCCGGTATTTCAACCGAGTACCGAAAATGTTGGAATACATGCATTTGTTTATATTTATCAGGATGCATATATGTGTCAGGATACCGCATATGATAGTGTTGAAGTTGTAATGGTTCATCCTCCCGAAATATTAAGCGATAATCCCAAAACAGTTGTTATTTTAAATGAAGGAAGACTATCCGATGATACAGATTTATCTGTTCGTGCTCATACCATAGAAACGCAAGTAGAATGGATGCCGGAAGAGGGCGATTCTGTTTTATGGACAGGAGAATATTTTTCGACAGGTATTACAGAAGAAGATGATTTGGGAGAATATAAATATGCTGTTCGTGAATCAAAATTATTGTCTTCAGGTCTTTTTTGCAATAGCGACAGTGTTATTGTAAGTTTAATTTTATCGAAATGTCCGGTTCCGCAACCAAATGTTACGATAGAAAATCCAATGTGTATTTACGAAACCGTACCCGAAATTAATGCAGAAATAAGCTCAAATTGGCTTTCAGGTAATCGTCCGGATGGTACTTCTCCGGTATTTAAATTATATGAAAGTGAAGACGGAGGTATGCCGATAGATGAAAACACAACAGGAAGTTTTGATTTTCCGGTTTTACAAGAAAATTTACTACCGGGTAAATATACCTACTGGATTAGTGAATATAATGAAAACGTGAGACCTTTTGCTTGTGAAAGTCAACGTACCAAAGTTGAATTAGATGTATATAAGGTGCAAGCGCCTGTTCTTAAGGATGCTGAGCCGGTTTGTGCCGGAGATGAAAACAGTATATTTACCGCAGATGATGTGATGGCTGAAATTGATTGGTATACACATACTTCACCGGGATATCCTGCAAATGATATTCCTGTTGTGTCATCACAAACAACCTTTCAACCTGATTTTATGACAGATGGTGTAGACAGTGTGTATGCAGTTCAACGTAAACAAGTATATGATAATAAATATTGTGTAAGTGAACCTGTTGGAGCTGCTACACACATAAAATCATTACCTCAGGCTCCGGAAACACTTTTTTCTGAAATTTGCTACGGAGAGGAATCGCAAACTGTCTGCATAGAAAATACCGAAGAGTATGGTTCAATTTCATGGTACGAAGATGAAACATTAGATATGCAAATAGGAAATGATATTTGTTTCACTCCAAACGTCAAAGAAGTTGGAACATATCGGTTTTTTATAACCAATACAGTTAATTTATGCGAAAGCGATGCTGCTGAACTAATTTATACAATACACCAATCACCGGAAAAACCAACAATATCGGATGTTTCAAATATTTGCGAAGGAACAGAAAATCCGGTTTTAACTGCAGAAGGAGAAGGGCAGATTGATTGGTTACAACAAGATGAAAAAAGTGTAATTCTCAGTAACAGTTCCGAATTTTCTCCGACCGTCAGCGAAAGTGGCAATTATATATATAAAGTACGTCAAACAATAGATAATTGTGTGAGTGATTTTGATTCTGTTATTTTTAGAATCAATGAAAAACCATCGAAACCTATTATTTCTGAAGTACATGTATGTGAAGGTCAAGAGGATAATTTGCCAAAATTAGTTTCTGACAAAGTAAATACGGAATGGTTTACTGCATCAAAAGAATCTACCGGCATAATCGATAAAACATATGTGCCTGATTATGAAAACATAACAACAGGAGTGTATTCAATCTATGCCCGAACAGTAGATGAAATGTGCGTCAGCGATTTTCTTGAAGCATTTGTTATATGTCATAAACAACCGGAGGTTACTTTAGGTGCAGATATAAAACAATGTGAATATGAGGAGATTAATGAAATTCATGCACATATTACACAGGGGGATTACAATTCCGAAAACGACACAATAAGCTGGTGGATAAATTCTGAATTGTATAAAAACAATGCATTATCAATACAGCCTTCTGATAACATAAAATTTTCAGACAATAATAATCATGCACAGACTTTTACAATTAAAGCGATATATAAACAATTATTGCCGGATAATAATACTATGTGTGCAAGTGAGCCGGATTCTTTAGAATACACATTATATCCTCAGCCGCAGGTACCAGTAGTAAACGACAATAAACCTGTATGTAAAGGTATGTTTTTTAACGTAATAGAAGTAGAGGGATCGGATAATATGAAGTGGATAAGTTATGATGCACAACCCTCAGTTTATTATGGAAATCAGTATAATTTTGATACGCATCAGGATTTAGATACCGGAGTGTATCGGTTTGATTTAATTGAGTATACATCATATTCTGATTTACTTCAATGTTCAAGTAAAGTTACTCGTATAGAAAAACGCATTGAAGCTCTTCCGACTCCTCATATTTCGGGTAAAACAAAATTGTGTGAATATGATATGCAAGAGAGATATGTAACACCATATAATTCGAAAAATGCATATTCATGGGAAATTTCCGGAAATGCAGTTTCGTATGTAAAAAATGATGATTTTAATAATATTCGATATGTCGATTGGAGTTCATCAGGTATTGATACACTAATTGTTAGTGAATCTTCAAACTCAGGCTGTACAGGTTACGATACCCTTATTGTACAAATAGCTTCCCCACCGATACCATCATTCAACTGGTCTTTTTTATCACAAAATGAAGTATTATTCGAAAATACCACAATACAAATTCCGGTAAAAGAAATAAGCAATAATGGGGTAATTGTAGAAAAAGATATTTCATATGATTTATTTTGGGATTTTGGAACAAACAGAATATTTCCAGATTCTTTACTTGTTCCGGTTCCGTTTAATGAAGCAGATAACACAATACACATACAGGATTTTTTACCGGGACTGTCAACAGTTAATCTGCATGCAATAAATGAATATGGTTGTGAAAATTCTTACAGTGAAGATATACAAATAGCAATAGAAAGCGGGTTACACGTTCCAAATGCTTTTGCTCCAACCAATCCGGCACATGGTGTGCGATATTTTCAACCCAAAGGTTTTTCAATAGCCTCTATGGAAATTTGGGTGTTTGATGTATGGGGAAATATTGTATGGTATTCGAATGAAGTAGACGAACAAGGAAATTTTATTGGAAAATGGGATGGTCGTTATAATGGAAAATTATTGAAATCAGACACATATATTTGGAAAATTGAAGCTATATTCAAAGATGGACAAAAATGGAAAGGAATTGAAACAAAAACTAATAAGTATTCCACTTATGGTTCGCTGTTTTTAATCAGATAATTTATTTTGTAACAATATTTATCGCTTTTTGAATAATTTTTACATGGTGTTTGGATAATATTATATGTATCTTTGGTATGTTGTCTTAATATATAAAAAAATATATAACTATGAAAAAAATATTATCTCTCTTTATTCTTTTATTTCTTATTGGTTTTACGGTTTTTGCACAACGACAGGTCGAACAGCTTGGTCGGGGACTTGTTGCGGTAAATACGTCGCAGGGTGTGTTTTTGAGTTGGCGAATGT